>CANTHI010000006.1 GCA_947653505.1 uncultured Eubacterium sp. | reverse complement strand
AATCTGTCCTTTCTTACCACACCCAAAAATAATATAATTTTTCATAAATCTCCACATCACATACTTCCTGTACGACTGGTACGTTTGGCGCTGCATCCGCCACTTCTGCCGATACAGTACCGCTTCGTCTGCCAGCCTTATCCAGTGTTACAAACTTCACACTTTCCCCGGCATTCTGCAGTGGAAGTATCATTTCAAAATTATTTCTGGACAATGTACATTCTACTATATTTACAATTCTGGACTTACTATACAGTTCTGATTTTTCATACAACGCTTTATCTGCGGCAGACAGATATACGTTAGATCCTACGACAGCAACGACCGCGGCAGAGGATCCTGTAAAATAACCGCTGACTTTCTGGACATTATTCGCCATTCCGTTTACAAACGGCGCATCCGGCCCGTTTTTAAATACAGTTGTCGTAACAGTCTTACTCTGCTTGCCATTTTCATCCGTACAATACGCAGAAACCGTACTTCCGGCTGGCAGGCGGTCAATCGTGCAGGTATAAGTGCCGTCCTCCAGCGTCTGCACTTCATAGGTCATGCCATTTGCGTCAATATGCACGGTCGTCCCGGCTTTAGCCGTTCCCGTAACCGCGGAAACTTTATTGCTGATTTTATTAATCGTCGGAGCCTGTACCAGATCCGGATCAATATTGGTAACGCTGATATATTTTACCACACGGTTTCCGAAAATATCTTCCGCCATAACAGAATACATCCCGTTTTTTTCTGCCAGAAAGCATCTGCGCGCAATACTTTCCGCGCTGTCCCATACCGTGCTGTCTGCAGATTCCTGCCCGGCTGTCCATTTCAGCTGTCCGATACCGGAGATATCGCTGGCCTGTACTTTAATTTCCACCGGCTGGTCTGTCTCTTCCGTAAAGGTGGAGGCCACGATCAGAAGCGGTTTTGTTGTATCCGTCTGCTGTGGCTCGCCTGCCTCTATAAACTGCGCCAGGTAATACGCAAATGTCTCATCAGTACTTAAAAGTCCCTGAAACCACTGCTTCATCGCAGCTTCCTGCTGGGACAACACACTGGAACGCACGACATAGGCACGGTCCGTATCAAATTTTACTTCCCAGTTATGGTCTGTATCCGGCGTCAGATTGCCAAGCTCCTGCTGCTGTTTAATATAGTTTACAAGATGTACGTAAGCCAGATCTGATTTTCCCTGCACCTTTTGCGTCGAAATCTCACCCGTGGCAGCGATATTCGCCGGAATCGTATGGCTCACAAGAATCAGTCTCTGATCATCAGTTACCGGCTGTCCGTTATGTGTCATACTGACAATCCGGTGTGCGTAAGAATCTTTGCGTTCTCCGGATTTGGTATAACGTGCCGGTCTCGTCGCGTCGATCGTATATTCGATACCGTCAAATACCGCAAACGCACTCCAGTCGTTCAGCCAGTCAGACGCCGCGATCGAAGCCGCTCCCCGCTCTTCCAGCAGACGCTGCAGCACCGCATCCGAAGAAATCGTGCCGTCCGTCGTCGCGTAGACGCTGGCAGACCATTCCAGCAGCTCCCGCAGCTGCGCGCCAGTCACCCAGTATACAATATTGTTATTATGATTATCCTGCTGCATATTCAGGATATCTTTCATTGTAATCGTTCCGTTTAAGCTGATATGATCCTTCGCCGACTGGCTGCCGCTCAGTGTATATTTTGTCGTGGCAACTACCGGGCAGTCCGCATACATACTCTTTCCCGCGCCTCCGGTATAAGCCAGACCGTACTGGATTTTTGCCTCGTTGGCCAGCTGGATGGCGTAATTGTCTTCCAGCAGCGCAAAATAGCTGTTTATCTGGTCATTATTGGCAAATGTCGCAATGACCTCATCCAGAGACTGGTTGACAACGTCGATCTCCGGTGCCTGCGCCTCTAAAATGGCTGCACTCGACGGCGTATCCTTTGCGACCATGCGCAGCTGCGCCGCAGAGTCTGTAACTTTGATCTCCCCATCGTCGTTTATTTCCAGATTCAGATCAATCACGCCGATACCCGCGCCATGATCTTTGATCATTGTCACCGGCTTGCCGTTCATCAGTCCGGTTTCGCGGTCTACATTCGGCAGATTGTAATACGGTGCAGCATTGCTGTCCGAGGACGGATAGTTTTTATGCCCGTGCCCCGCCGCAATCGCGTCTACATCATTCAGCTTTGTCAGTGCATAGACCGCATTGTCCGCTTCCTTATCCGGATTGGCATTGCCAAAGGAAGAATGCGCGATCACGACTACCAGATCTGCTCCCTGTGATTTCAGATAAGCAGCCTGTTTCTGCACAGTACTGACAATCGGCAGTGCCAGCAGATCTTCTTTACAGTTGGAATAGGAAGACATCGAAGGAATCGTGATTCCAATCACACCGACTTCTACATTCACAGACTTATTTTTATTTGTTTTTAACTGCTTTGAGATCATCATCGTCTCGTTCCATGCGGTTTCACCGGTATCCGCCCGCAGAATATTGGAAACCACGCATTTCTTTTTCAGTCCGGACAGCTCCAGCTGTTTATCAATATAGCTATATCCATAGTCAAAATCATGATTGCCAAGTGTGATCGCGTCATAACCGGCCAGCGCCATCGCCTTGTAAATCGGCTGTACGGCATCTTCTCCGGATTTTTCCAGAATATAATCCGCCGCATAGCCATAGACAGAATCGCCGGTATCCACGGTCATCGTATTGCGTGTCCCTGTCTCCTGCCGCGCCTGCTTGATCAGCGTATACGCCTGCGCAAGGCTGCCCGGCTTTTCACTCGCCGTATCATAATGTGTCGTGGACACCTGCCCATGCATATCAGTCGTGGATATGATCCGAAAAGCTGCTGTATGCGGCTGGGGCTTTGGCTGTGGTTTCTTTTTCTTCGCCGCGGCCTGCGCATTCAGCATGGGGCAGCTCATAAATACAATTACAAAAACAAGCAAAAGATTTAAAAATCTGCCCAGTTTTTTTGTTCCCGCTCTGTTCATTGTTCCTGACTCCTATCTCTTACTCATATCTCTTATTGATAACTCTTATTGACATCTTGTATTGATATCTCTTATTGACATCTTGTATTGATATCTCTTATTGATATCTTTTATTCCTGTATTGATATCTCTTATTGATATCTTTTATTCCTGCATTGATATCTCTTATTGATATCTTTTATTCCTGCATTGATATCTCTTACTGATATCTTATATTGATATCTTATATTCCTGCATTGATATCTCTTACTGATATCTTTTATTCCTGTCTTTCACTCATATCATTCCCGCAAACTGTCTGGCATGTCCTGCTTTCTGCTATTTGCTTTTATCTGTTCGCTTTGCTGTTATCTGCTATTTGCTTTTATGCCTTTTCATGCAGGCCTTTGCCCAGTCTTTGAGCGTTACTTCATCCTTCTGCTTCTCCAGCTGCTTTTCCAGCTTCTGGATCTTTGCCACCTCTTCCGGAAGAGCCCCGCCGTTTTGATTTTTCAGACGTTTTTCCAGTGTGGAGGCTTTCTTTTTATATTTGTTGCGTTCTTCCAGCAGTCCGCGGTTCTGATGCAGCCATTTTTCCAGTGTCCAGTGCATCAGCTGGTTCTGCCAGCGTCTTGCCTCTTCTTCGGTGTAAGAAGTCTTTTTCACCTCACCAATTGGCAGCGTGCAGTCCTTTGTCTCTTCCACAAACTGACGGATGCTGTCAGACAGCGCCTCTCTTGTCGCCAGATGTTCTTTTTTATTTTCCGGTGGGTTATTATAATCAAAGTCAATCTTTCCGTCTATAAAATCCTTGTCCGGTATATGACGGACCCAGTTATAATACGGCGCCCATCTGGATGTATTTCCAGCGTCGTTCATATTGACAATCGACAGTACCGGTGTCTCCATCGCCAGACACGGCAGCGACACATGCAGCCTGCGCGTCACGACAAATCTGGCATTCTGGTACTGTGTCAGGATATCCTCCACAGCCGCAAACCGCTCCTCCATCGTGGCATCGGACTTACGGTAATCGCAGTGATGCGTCAGTACACGGATTTCCAGCCCGCTGTCTTTAAGCCATTCCCGGGCAGCCGCCTCCAGTTCCGGTTTCAAGTCCACCAGACAGACATACGTTCCGGCATCTGCCGTTTTTTTCTGCTTTGGCAGCGTCAGCGTAATACATCCGCTAAAGTAGCAGTCAAAGCCGCGTTCGGTAAAAAAGTCCAGCGTCGTCTGGTCCCTGCAGCCAACCGGTCCGTTGGCACGGAAAAACTCACCGCCGATTCCCTGCAGCCACTCATCCTGAATCGGAGACGCCTTCCGGTAAATCGTATAATTATTCATATGCATGCTGACCAGCTTTGGCACGATACATTCTGCCGGCGGCCAGTTCCATTTCTGCCACATCCACCACGCACTCATAATCACACCTACCGGCTCGTTGCCTTCTGACTGGAACGAATCAATATTTTCCCGCTCCACGAGATAATCAACCTGTGGTAAAAACTGCGCAGATGCATAGGCCTGAATGTCATCACCCAGATTCATGGTCGTCTTATGCATCAGTACTCCATATTTCATCACTGCCTCCATTCTGCTGTATTTACAGCCGCTCTTTCCCTGCAACAGTTCCGATAACCCATCGAACCGTTACCTTTCCCTACCAGCCCGCATACTGTCAGCCAGCCGGACAAACATTTCCCGCAAATCCACAGACGGCTTCCAGCCAAGCGCCATCAGCCTGCTGCTGTCCAGCGCGATCACCATCTCCGGATTGTAGCCAAACGCGGCTACATCCTCCGGCACATCAAACGTCACCTGTATGCCGGACTCCGGGAATATCTCACATACGAGACGCGCCATATCCGCAATGGATATTTTCGTATCCATATTTGTCACATTATAAGCCGCCCCGCAGTCTCCTTCTGCCAGTATGAGAAGCATCGCCGCCACAGCGTCTTTCGTATAGCAGTAGCTGCGCACAGTCTGTCCCTTTGTATGCAGCACAATGTCCTTTTTCTCCAGCGCGCATCTGGCAAACTCGGCAAAGACACGCCCGTCGTCATACTCCACACCCGCGCCAAACGTCTGCGACAGTCTGGCGATTTTTACCGGAACCTGATATTCCGACGCGTAAGACGCGCAGAGACATTCCACCATACGTTTGCCCTCTGAATAGCTGCTGCGCACCTGCAGCGGATCTATATAGCCGCTGTAAGCTTCCTTAATTTTTCCAGCATCCGCCGCCGGCGTGCCGTATACTTCCAGCGAGGATAAATACAAAAATCCCTCCGCCCGCTTTGCCTTTGCAAATTCCAGCATATTCGCCGTCCCATTCACAGCCGTCAAAATCGTCTCTACCGGATTCGACACAAAATATCTGGAGCTCGTCGCGCTGGCCCCATGTACGATATAGTCTGCCGGCCCGTCGTAGCAGACCGGCTCTGCCACATCTCCTGTCACAAGCTCCAGATCTCCCCGCTTTAACAGTCCTCCAAATATCCGCTCCGCTTTCTGCCTGCTGCGTACAAACGCAACGACCTTACAGCCTGTATTCTGCATACGGTTGCTGCACAAAAGAGCTCTGACCAGCTGGGACCCCAGCAGTCCGGTCGCTCCGGTTACAAACACCGTCTTATTTTGGAATTTCTCAAACAGCTGCGCGCACTCTGCTGTAAGCAGCTCAAGATCTTCCTGCAAAATCTGGTCCTGCGGGCTTTCCAGAATCTGTCCGGCTGTTTCTGCTATGTTATCCACGTCTTTTCTTTCCTCCATATTTATGAATATTCATCTCTTTCTAACCGTTTTCTAAATACTTTATACCTGCATTTCATACTTTCAGCTTATTAACAGCTGTTCCTGTTTTCTTCGTTTTTTCATCTGCAGATTCCATTTCTTAACTACACATTTTGTTTTTTCTATTTATATTTCCTATGTTTATTCATACGGGTTTCAATCCGGTTTGTAATGCCAAGCCCGAATGCCTGCTCATTTTCCTTGTACTGGAGCAGCGCGCGGAACATATATACATCTTCCGGCGTTGTTACCTTGATATTGCCGCGGTTGCCCGGCACCATATGCGCCTCCATGCCCTGACTGCGGATAATCGTGCAGGCATCCACCATATTTTCATAACGCTCCGGCCGTTCCCGTATTTTATCATGTGCCGCGATAATATCTTTCAGATAAAAGCTTTGCGGAGCCTGCGCGGCAAACGTATCTTTGCGGAATGGGACGGATTCCACGCACAGGCCGTCATGGCTTAGCAGAATCGTCTCAAAACAGGCCGTACACGTAATCGCATTGCCGTTTTCCTTTACTCCGGCGATATTATTGGAGATCACCTCATAAGATACGAACGGGCGCACACCGTCATGCAGCAGCACGATCGAATCGTCAGGATTTTCCGCTTCCGCTTTTTTTAACGCATTGTAAATCGAATCCTGCGCGGTCTCCCCGCCCGGAATAATGGCCGCCGTCTTATTCAGCCGGTATTCATCCACCAGCTCCTGCATATAGCCAATGTACTCCTCCAGCACTGAAATATAGATCTTGTCGATCTCATCGTGATACTGAAACAGCTGTAACGTATGGATAATTACCGGCTTGCCGTTAATCTCCAAAAACTGCTTGGGAATACCGGAACCCATACGGACTCCGCTTCCGCCAGCAAATATAATCGCGATATTCATCGTCGTGTACCCTCCTGTACTGGTTTAAAATCCAGCGTCTCGAGCTCTTTTTTCACCGCCGCGTCCGCTGCCAGCTCTTTTTTTACCGGTTCCGGCAGCTGGCCTAAAATAATCCAGTCAATCACACGGTCTGACGCGTGGCTGTCAATATAGTCGAAATGCTTTTGTACATACTCCTCTACCTTTGGATAATCAAAATCCTGCTCTTCAATCGCCTTTAATATCCCATCAAACGTATGGCAGACCTTCCCCGGAGCCGATTCCTCATATGGTCTGTGAAATCCTCTGGAAAACGAATACTGGATCTCATCAAACGCAAAAAACAGCATCGGCTTTCTCATCAGGGAATATTCAAAAATATTGGACGAATAGTCTGTAATCAGAAGCCCGGTAATATAAAACAGATCATTGATATTCGGATATCTGCCCACATCCGCAAACCGGTCCCTGTACTGATCCGCAATTGGCACATCCGAAGCTACCCACGGATGCATCTTAAACAGTACGACATATTCATCCCCGCACAGCTCATACAGCCGTTTAAAATCAATCAGCTCATACGGATAATGCGCATTTGCCTTATTCGTACCGCGATACGTCGGCGCAAATAAAATCACCTTCTTATCTTTACACATCGGATACTTTTCATACAGCTCTTTTGTCTTTTTTTTCCGATGATTTTCATCTAAAAATTCGTCGATCCTTGGCATTCCGGTCGGCAGCACCTGGGAATCGTTGATCCCCCACACTTCCGAAAAGAAATGCGCGATATTTTTCGAGCCCGAAATCCCGTATTTATATTGTCTGTGACAGCTGTACGGCGCCGGACAGCCGATATGCCCCCACCGGCTGTAGCCGGAGGATTTAAATCCTGCTCCTGCATGCCACAGCTGGATCAGCGTCGTATCCTTATCCAGAATCAGCCAGTCCAGTACCGGTGCATGGTCATCCAGAAAAATAAAATCACTCATCGCCATCTTTTTTAACATGTCCATCCAGCTCTTTAACCCCTGTCTGGGATTGGTCACGGAAGAACGGTATGACTCTACGATCACATAATCTTTATCCATCCCGCGGGCAAGCATCCGGTCTTTCACCGCTTTAAGATTCGTACTGATGCTTGTGCTCTGCTCTGACATAAACATAACGACCGGCTTTTTGCTTTTATGCTTATATTTTTTCCGGTATTTCCAGTACATATCCACTTTAAGGGGCTTATTGATCTTGGAATATTTCTTTTTCAGGCCTTCTTTTGGATGAAAACCGTTTTTCTTTGCATGGGCAACCGGAGCGCTGATCCCCGTCCTGCCGCCTGCCAGCACATACATAATAAACGGCAGTCCCTCATCCCCTTCTGTCACATAAAAAGTAACCGAGTAAACCTTCGCGCGTCCCCCGTATAAAAAGTTTCTGGAAGCGCTGCTCATCTCTTTTACAAGCGACTCCGCGATCTCCGCCTTTGCCATCTGGCACTGATTCTGGCAGACAATCATCGAATAGGTCCCCTGCGGCAGACACAGTCCGGTACCCGGATTGGTAATATTGATCTTAAGCCGGTACGTATCATTCTCTATTCCTGTCACTTTCAGCTTCGCCTTTGGCTCATACAGCCCATTGATCAGATAAAACGACAATTCACTGTCTTTATCCGCTCCATCCGCAAAGGCCAGCTTCACTTCCAGATGGAGCCAGATGCGTTCCCATGTCAGTTTTGTAACTCTGGCAGTAATCTGCCGCTTGTCCATCAGATTCTCCATGATTAGTTTATTCTCCTTATGTTAATGATTGATTAAATACCACATGTCAGCATCATTCCTGCATAGTTTTTTACATAATTGGCTCTATTATAACAGAAAATACAAAGATTAGCAATTGGGGAACTTTTTACATTTTTTGATTGGGAAACTGCTTTTCTTTTTATACAATAGACAGTTTTGCATCACCGCAAAATAGCCATAAATAAAAAATCTGCAGAGATATCTAAATTTTTTCTTGACAAACCTGGAACCACAGGATAGAATTACAATAAATTAATTAGAATTATTCTAATTCTAATCACAATTATACACGGAGGTTACGGCAATATGACAATCTATGAGCGCGAAATATACCAGATCATCACCGGATCCGTGAATCATCTGACGGCAGAACAAATATATGCGGAAATGAAAAACAAATATCCCAAAATTGTTCTGGCTACGGTATATAACAATGTAAACAAGCTTTGGAAGGCCGGACTGATCCGCAAAATCTCCGTTGAAAATATGCCGGACAGATATGACCATCTGATCAGGCATGATCACCTGGTTTGCCAAAAATGCGGAAAGTTAGCAGACATTACATTCGAGGATCTGACTGCCTCTCTGCGCAGACAATTAGGAGAGGATTTTCTTTCATATGACCTGAAAGTCTTTTACCTGTGTCCGGATTGCCGCAAACAGGAAAAAAATCAGGACGAGATATAAAATCAGCAGGAAAATCGTTATAGCAGGAACTATGTTTAAATAAAATAAAAGAAATGACAGGAAGGGAATATCTATGGGTTTTCTAATAAAGGGGAAAAAAGAAAGTCTGTTATTGTCAATATCAGAGCTTGCAGATACGGATTATGAAAAAAAATCTGCTGAGCTGGAGCAAATATACCGCCGTCTTCTTGCAGGGCGCACCAGTTTTGCAGAAGCAATGGCAAAAATTCTTGATTCCGTTATGCAGATCAGTTCTTTGGATCTTTCGCTGAATCACTATTCTGAAATTCTTAAGAAAATATCGGACAGCGTTTCAGACGCTACCGGGCTGATTCACTCAGCTTCTGAAGAAGTAGATTCTATTGCCAGAGCGGTTTCTGTACAACATGAGGAACTGACCAACACAATGATTGAAATCTCAGGAGAGTCGGATCGTGTTTATCAGCGTATTGATGAGAGCCAGAAAGAACTGACAACTGCCAGAGAGCTGTCTGACAGTACCATCGACGCATCAAAAGAAATGGAGAAGGACATGATCCATTTCTCTGAGGTGATAAAACAAATGAATGACGTGATTACCGGAATCAACACCATTTCGTCCCAGACAAATCTCCTTGCGCTGAACGCCTCGATTGAAGCTGCAAGAGCGGGAGAAGCTGGCAAAGGCTTTGCGGTTGTCGCCGATGAGATCCGGGAGCTTGCGGACGAGACCAAAAATCTGACCGCGGACATGGGCTGCTTTGTGGCTGATATACGCAGCGCATCTGCCAATAGTGCGAAAAGCGTGGAAAATACCATAGAGTCACTGGGAACCGTTACAAAAAAGATTCATCACGTATGGGAACAGAATGAAAATAACCGGCAGCATATAGAAAAAATTACCAATAATATTTCGTCCCTCGCCAGTCTCAGTGAAGAGATCAGCAGTTCGGTCATTGAGCTGGAGTCACGTTCCGCAGATATCAATGTCCAGTGCGGAATGCTTCACGAGGATACTGTGCATTTACGGGAACATGGCAAAAGTATACATAACGTTGTCAAACCGCTGGAAACAATTGAATCAACACTGGATCAGTCTCTTAAAATCATGGGGGTGATGGCGAAAGATGCCTTTTACAGACTGGAAGACCACAGGTTTGCAGAAAATATCGAAAAAGCTATTACAGCGCATATGAACTGGCTGTCCAATTTAGAGAAAATTGTCAAAGAACGAACCATCCTGCCATTGCAGCTGGATGACAGAAAATGTGGATTTGGCCATTTTTATTACGCTGTAGAACCGCTCAGGCCAGAGACTAAGAAATTATGGAAAGAGCTTGGCGAAAAACATAAAAAGTTCCATGCTTACGGGAAGCAGGTAATCGACGCACTGTTTGATGGGGATTACAGCAAAGCTGAGAATATTTATCAGAAAACAGTACAATATTCCACCACCCTGATCAGTGACCTGGAAAAAATTAAAAAACTGTTTCAGACCCATGATTAAGCGCCGGCAGGCTGCCGGGGGAAGCCGGAACGAACCGCAGCAGCCCGGCAGTCCCCCGCACACCACCGTCACAATCATCAGACGACTTCCCGCACTTCAATCACTTCCGCCTGAAAATCTCCATACATTCTCTCCCGCAGCAGCCCCGCATACATCAGCGCGGCTCCTGTATACCGTCTGCCATCTGCCTCATAAACCGCATCTTCCTTAAGCCCCTGCAGCTTTATCTTGCGGCTCTTCCTGCCAGGTTCATGCAGCACCTGCACCAAAAATACTGCTGCCTGTGACTGGTCTTTGGATACAATCTCGTAGCAGTCATATTTGTGGTTTTCCCGATAAGAAGCAATCCGGTAATAATCACCCTCGCGTATTAACGGCGCGTATTTTTTATAAGCCGCAATCTGTCCCGGTACCATACTGCGCTCTTCTTCGCTGATTTTTGTAATATCCAGCTCATAGCCAAACGTTCCGGCAAGCGCCGCGATACCGCGCGTCTGAAACGGCGTGGTCCGGCCAACGGCATGGTTTGGACAGTCGGATACGTGCGCTCCGATCGTGGACATCGGATACAGCAGCTGTGTGCCTTCCTGAATCAGCAGACGTTCGACCGCATCCGTATCATCCGAGCACCAGATCTGCGGACTGTAATATAACATGCCCGGATCAAACCGTCCGCCGCCGCTGGAACAGTTCTCCAGCAAAAGATCCGGAAACTCCGTAATCAGACGTTCCTGCATCTTATAAACTGCCAGCATATACCGGTGGGACAGTTCTCCCTGCCGGTCTGCGGGCAGCGCTGCGCTGCCGATGTCAGACAATGCACGGTTCATATCCCATTTGACATATTCAATATTTGCTGCATGCAGTACACGGCTGATACTCTCATAAATATAGTCTGCGACCTCCGGTCTGCTTAAGTCCAGCACCAGCTGGTCTCTTGCGCGGGATGGCTCACGCCCTTTTATATGCAGCGCCCAGTCCGGATGCTTTTCATACAGTCTGGAATCCGGTGAAATCATTTCCGGTTCAAACCAGATGCCAAATTTCATGCCAAGCTGATTGACTTCATCCACGAGATATTTTAAACCGCCCGGCAGTTTTTCTTCATTTACAATCCAGTCGCCCAGACTACTGTCGTCGTTATCCCTGTGACCAAACCAGCCGTCATCCATCACAAGCATCTCAATGCCGAGTTTAGCCGATTCTTTTGCGATCGCAATCAGCTTTTCCGTATTAAAATCAAAATAGGTCGCTTCCCAGTTATTAATCAGCACCGGGCGCTCTTTATCCTTATAGCTGCTGCGGATTAAATGATTCCGGTACAGATCATGCAGCGTACGTGACATTTTTCCAAGCCCCGCGTCCGAATATACGAGCACTGCTTCCGGCGCCTGAAACGTCTCTCCCGCCTCCAGCTTCCAGCAGAAGCGGTCCGGATGGATACCCAGTACCATGCGCAGCGTGCCATACTGTGTACACTGTGCCTTCGCGAGAAAATTGCCGGAATATACAAAATGCATCGCGTATACTTCTCCGCCTGTCTGTGTACAGTCCGGCGAGACTGCAGCCAGAAACGGATGATCCTGATGAGACGATTCCCCGCGCACGGATTCCGTCACAAAGCTTGCGGAAAGCAGCGGCTGTCTTTGCATATGCCGCTCCCTCGCCCATGCTCCGGATAAGGAAAGCATCTCATATCCTTCATTGTCCATTTCCAGGCAGGCCGACAGCACACGTTCCAGATAAACCGCGGTTTTACCGGTATTTTCTACCTTTACGCTGCGGATCAGCGCATCACTGTCCGCAAACACACTGTAAGACAGCAGCACACGAATCCCTGTGCAAACATCCTCCAGCGTAATTTCCAGCGTCTGGCAGCCTTCTCCCCAGACCGCAGGCAGTCCCTCCAGTTTCTCTTTTCCTTCATAAATCCGGTGTCCGGCATACAACAGCTCCAGACCAGACTGTCCGTTCCCATCGCGGATATCAATGCAGCTTTCCCGGAAATCACCGGTACCGCTGAAAGAATACTCCATCGGAAAGCTGTCCAGAAAAGACAGCTTTTCCCTTGGAAGCTTTGACGGTACAAACGGATGCTCGTTTGTGCGCAGCAGATATCCCAGATCCTGCGGCGCCAGCTTTTTCCCATAATAAATATGCCCGGGATACTTCCCATCGGCGATCCCTATCAGATAGCTGGTCGTACAGGTATCCAGCTGGAATATGTTCGTTTCTTCATTATAATAAATATTACTCATCATCTCAGTTTCCCTATGCTTCCCAGATTACTTTAAAACCTGAAACGAAGCCTCTTTCTCTTTACTTTTTACAGCCGTGATCTGATCGTAATACAAGGTTCCTGACACTTTTCCATCGGAAATCGCTTGCGAGTCCGCAGTTGCATTGATCCACAGGCCAAAAGTTTCGATCTGTTTACTGTCTGTTACAAGACCGCCCTTTGGATGGCCTTCCGTATCCCTCTCGCCAAACTCCGTAAACGGAATCGTAACGAGCAGCGGCTTTTTGCCATTTTTGCGGAATGCTTCATATTCATTCAGATATGCTTCATACGTAACGCCATTTGCCTTGATCTGAATCACGGTCTTCTGGTTATTGCCATCCGGCACCATATAAAACTGCAGTGCGTTGCAGCCCGACCAGTCGACTTCCTTCGCAATCGTAGCGCCACCCCAGCCGGTTGCCGTCTCGTCGTAGACAAACTTTAAGCCGTAATCACCGTCTGATTTTTTGTCTTTGTTCAGGGTAAGCGTTACTTTGCAGCCGCTGTCCGCATTGGTCGTCCAGACACCGGTCAGCTGATCGTCCAGCCCATAATAGTTCTCAAAGCCGTCGATCAGATACGGATCCTCCTTCGGCGGTTTGCTGTTAAAGATCTGGGAATACCTCTGCACCCTCTGGTCATTGATATATAATGTAACCGTGCCGACTCCTTTACCCAGTGACTTTAACTGCT
Source organism: uncultured Eubacterium sp. (assembly GCA_947653505.1). The sequence goes on along the minus strand of CANTHI010000006.1, from coordinate 8,583 downwards.
TCGCGGAAAGCTTTGCCGTATAATATCCTTTGCCATCTGCTTTTGCAGGCAGCTTTACTTTTCCTTTTTCCGTCTTTAGCACAAATAATACTTTCGTCTTCGCGTCCGCATTCGTTACTTTTGCCTTAACCGTAGACGCTTTCAGCATCCGCCTGCCTGCCACCGGAGTGGTCAGATATCCGGTCACGCCTTCCACAGCTGCTTTTGCCGTAATCTTTCCAAAGCTTCCGGATGCAAGCGCGTCTTTCTGGTTTGCAGCGAAAATGCTTCTGCTGTCATTATAAAATGAAACAAAGTGATCGATCATCTCATGTCCGTGCAGGCTTCCATCCGCGTTTACCGCGTCGACATATGGCACATAAAACGCACCGTCTTTTCCCCAGTCCGCCCATACGAGGAAATAAGAAGCTTCCGAATCCGATACGATATCCAGCACCTGGTTATACCAGTCTTTGTTGCCATTGCCCGTTGGCAGAAGCGCCAGATCGTTCTCATTGGATGCTCCCGTCTCTGTCACTGCCACCAGCTTGTGATGCTGCTTTGCAAATTTTTCCACAAGCCCGAGCTGCTTTTTGAGCTGTCCCATAAACACACCATCGTCCGCCGGACTACTGTCGTACATATCAAAGCCCACGAGATCCACATAAGCGTCGCCCGGATAACGCTGTGCGTAATCATCCAGTGATTCCGCGTTGCTGCCCGGACCATATTCATAGATCAGATTGTGTACATCCTTTGTATCACGCAGATATTCTACCGTATAACGGTATACATTTTTGCTGATCTCAGGATCACAGAAAGCAGCTCCCCACCAGAACCAGCTTCCGGTCCCTTCATGGAACGGACGGAACAGTATAGCGCCTTTTACCTGCTTTGCATATTCCGCAATCAGATCCAGATATGCGGTATATACTTTATTATATTTTCCGCCCGGCAGAATCTGGTTCACCGGATCGTTTGTCGTCACAGGTGCGGTATACCCATTATAATCATATTTTTCCCAGACCGGAGCCCCTTTCTGATAATCCGGATTTTCCGGTACATTCGCAAAGTTTGGCATATGCCCGGACATCGTAATCAGCGCGCCGTCAGCAAGGGCAGCATTTGTAATCCCTACCATCGTATCCAGACCCTTTTCCGCCACATCCTGCATATCCACGCCGAGAATACCGGCGATCGAGCCTGTAACGTCTTTCGTATCAGAGCAGGACAGCTCTGCATTCCCTGCTTTGTTATACGTGTCATTCTGATGCCCGAAAATCACACTGTCCGAAGTTCCGACTGCTTTCAGATAGGCATACAGCTGCTTCGCGGATGCATCCGCTTTCGGATCAGCTAAATCTACCTTTGACGCAAGTGCCGTTTCCTGCGCACTGCCATCCTTTTTCGCCGTAATAAGCTTTCCATCCGCAATCTTTACCTGCTGGGTATCCGCAGATTTGGCGGTCACTGTGGAATCTATCGAAATATCCGGCAGCGGCTCTCCGGTAATCCGGATATTATCAAACCATACCGCCCCTTTATAATCCGTATTTTTTCCGATCAGCTGGATCGCAAACTGGTTCATTTCCGAAGCTGAAGCTCCCAGCGCGTCAAATGTAATTTTCACCGGTATCTTTTTCACATCACCGGACACCGTTTCGGCGCTGGCAGCATCGGCATCGGCATTCGCATCCAGCCCTTCCCCGTACAGCTTCACGGCAAAAGACCCGGCCGTCATCTTTGACGCATCATAAATCAGATCCATCGTAACGGTCGTGGCGCCTTTCAGATTCAGCCCCTTTTCCCCGTCCGCGGGCTTCCAGACTACGGTCGCCTGTGACCAGTCCTTGTCTTTATCATTTGTATAATCTACATTGAATTTCAGCTGTTCATTTTCAGCCTCTACCGACGAAGTATCCTTTGCAGAGTAATTATACTCCCAGCCTGCCCCGTAAGACCATCCGCCGATGCCATCTTTAAAATCAAATCCGGCCAGCACCCGTACTTCCTCCCCTGCATCCGCATTCGTCCCATCCGCAGCTGCTGCCGCATTTGTTCCATCTGCAGCTGCTATCGTCATATCTCCTCCATCTGAAGCTGTTCCCACCAGCTTTCCTCCATCCACATCCGCCGCATATACCCGCAGCGCCGGAGTCAGTCCCGCTGCCGTTATTCCTGTCGCTCCAATCATGGCAGCCATTGAAAACGCAAGTCCTCTTTTCCTAAAATCCACACACTTCCTGACACCCACATATTTCCTGATACTCACACTTTTTTTCATACTTACTGATACCTCCAGACCACTGACTTGTTCCTGCGAAACGGTAAGCAGATCATCGGACAAACTTACCGTTCCTAAACAGAAGTAAATTATATTTGATTAGATCAAATTAAATTAAGTTAAATTTTTCTATGCATAGACATTTTTTACTTAATTGCATTATATATTTTAATCACTAATTAGTCAATATTCAGAGGTATTTTCCTTAAATTTTTGTGATATTTACTTAAATTAATACTTTTTTAATCAGCAGAATCTGCTTTTTTGTGTAAACTGCCAGTTTTTAGCCAATCAGCACCTCCTTCCCTTCAAATGCAAATCCATAACACCAGATCCGCTCCCCCGCAATCCCCTCCGCCTCCAGTGCAGCCGCATATCTGCGTTGTTCAATCTGCTGCAGCGCCTTCTCCACCGTATCCTGCAGCGAGCGCTCTTCCTTAGGATCACGCACCTTAAATTCCAGAATAAAGGCATCTGCATTCCTCTCTACGGGCTTTAGCATGACATCATACCGCCCAAACCCGCTCTCTCTGTTGGATGTGATCGTATATGCTCCGGCCAGATCAACCATAAGCCCCAGGACAAATCCATGATAAAAACGTTCGGGTTCTGCAGTTTTGGAAGGATTTTTTCCCGTATCAAAATAGCTGAACGTCTCCAGAGCTACTTTGTTCATATACGTATTCATCGCGTTTTTATCATGCTGCAGCAGCGCCCTGACAAAGGTCCGGTATGCGGGAACACGTTCCTGAAACCACCCACCGATCAGCTGTTCAAACAGCAGACATACTTCCAGATTCGTCAGCTTCAGCTCATACTCCTTTTTCCGGATCCTCCCACAGGTGTGACCCCGGCAGTTCTCCACCCGCAGATAACCGGCAGCCAGCAACAGGCTCCAGACCGCACTCTCAGAATACGAAAGCTGTTCAAAAACAACCTGTTCCTCCAAAGCAGTATAAAACGACTTTCCCTGGAGCAGTTCTTCCATCACCATCTTCATATCCGGTGATCCTTCCATGATCAGTTTTCCCGCCAGAAAATTAGAACTCGTATTGGCCCAGTATGTTTCGAACTTCTTCTCTCTCAAAAAGTTCAGCACAGACCACGGATTATAAATATTTCTCCATTCCCCAAACACAAATCCGTCATACCAGCGCTTCACTTCTTCCTTTTCCCCGATCCCGTATGCATCCAGAGCAGCAAATACCTCTGCTTCCGTAAATCCAAACGCGCTGCCATACCTGCCGCAGGTAACTGATGCGACGGATAAATTATTAAAATCCGAAAACAGGGACTCCTTACTCACTCTCGTAATTCCCGTAATCACTGCACGATCCAGCCACGGATTACTCTTAAACGCAGAGTTAAACATACTCCTGATAAATTCTGCCAGTTTATTCCAGTAACCAGATACATATGCTTCCTGCATCGGTGTATCATACTCATCCAGCAGAATCAGGACCTTTTTGCCATAATAACGGTATAAAAAATGCGACAGCCGCTTTACCGCAATGGCCGCGTCCAGCATATCCATCCGGTCTGAAATCCTGCAAAAAAAAGTCTGTTCCGCTTCATTAAGAATACCGCTGTCCAGCAAAAAATAATTCTGCGCATATAAATCAGCCAGAATCTGACAGATTTTGATACACGTCCCTTCGTAATCCGTTCCCTTTACATCTGCAAAGGAAAGGCGGATCACCGGATAGCTTCCCTGCAGTGCACGGTATTTTTCCTCTTTCCAGATCTCCATCCGTTCAAACAAATCACTGCGTCCGGCATAACAGACCGAAAAAAAATAATCCAGCATACTCAGATTCAGCGTCTTCCCAAAGCGGCGCGGCCGCATGATCAGGGTAACGTCATCCCCGCTTTCCCACCATTCCCTGATAAATGCGGTTTTATCAATATAAAAATAATCATTTTCGATCAGCTTGCCAAAATCCTGTATGCCAATCGCCACGGTTTTTGCCATCCCCTCTTCCTCCTGCCTGTTTTATTTAGTATAATGCAGACAGAACTAAAATACAATAGCTGGAATTTCCCCTCACCCCTGCATCATATTCTCACGGAACGCGCAGTTTATGCCCAGTGGGACAGACCCTGCGCATTTCTGGCTGTGAATAATAACATCCTGTAACCTGAGGAGGTTTGTATGGAACACGCATTCGTATTAGAATTATCTGATTCCAGGTTTCAAGACCTGTTTGTCTGCTTCTGCGGCTATGCCCAGTGTGAACCGCTGCATGCGTTCGGCCCTGCCGTGCGCTCCAATTATATTCTGCACTATGTGACTGGTGGAAAGGGCTTTTATCAGACCGGCGGCAGTAAATATTTTCTTGGAGCTGGCGAAGGATTCTTAATCGAACCGGACACCCTGACCTATTATGAAGCAGACAAAAATGATCCGTGGAGCTATCTGTGGATTGGCTTTTCCGGGAAACATGCCAGAGAATATCTGGAGGATCTCGGCTTAAACAGCATGCAGCCTACATTCCGGTCCGGGCAGGGCAAAGAACTCAGACGGCTGATCTTACAAATGCTGAAATGCTCTGACGGCTCTGTCACAAGCCAGTACCAGCTGCAAAGTCTGCTTTATGCTTTTTTTGCTGTTTTGTCCGAAGATGCTGCCGGCACAGTCAAAGAAATAAGCTCCAGAAAAAATTTTTATGTAGAACGGGCTATCAGCTACATCCGCAACTACTATGCTTCCGATATAGGAGTAACCGATATCGCTAATTATCTATGTGTCAGCCGCAGTTATCTGTACAAGCTGTTTCAGAACAGTTTTCAGATATCCGTACAGGAATTTCTGACCCGTTTCCGGATATCCCGTGCAAAGGAGCTGCTGTCCACAACAACACTGTCCATTGAACATGTCGCGGCATCGTGCGGTTATCAGAATACACTCGTTTTTTCCAAAGCCTTTAAAAGAAAGCAGGGCTGTACTCCGGGCGCATACCGTGCCGGACACCGGCAGGCCGCAAAGGAGCAGATGGAAAAAAACAGCGGGCTTTTAGAACAGCTGATGGAAGATGCATCCCTGCGTCAGCTAAAACAGCCGGAATAGCATATATGATGAAAATTTTAAAAAAAGAAACATTCTGACTGTATATGGAAACAAAAGACTCTACCATCCACACAGGATAGCAGTTATAATACAGACATGTTAAGAGACATGCACGCACAAATCCCACATAATATTTGCCACACTAAAATGGGGGATTGCTGCCATATCCGGAAAGCATCTGCTCTTTTGGAAGAAAGCGAGGAATTATGAATATTGTATACCACCCATCTACAAAAATCTTTCATCTGTACAATGACAGCATCAGCTATCTGATGATGATTCTGCAAAACGGCCATCTGGGACAGCTGTATTTTGGAAAGCACATACAGGACCGGGAGGATTTTTCCTACCTGCTCGAGACCTGTGAACGGCCGATGACTTCCTATGTTTATGACAATGACCGGACATTTTCACTGGAGCATATCCGTCAGGAATATCCGGTGTTCGGTACGACCGATTACAGACAGCCGGCTGTAGAAATTTTGCAGGAAAACGGAAGCCGGATTTCGGACTTTCAGTACCGTTCCCATAATATCACCGGAGGAAAGCCAAAGCTTTGCGGCCTTCCAGCCACTTATACGGAACATGATACCCAGGCCCGTACACTCTGCGTCACCTTAGAGGATCCTGTCACGGGCATCTGTATGGAATTGTTTTACACCATCTTTGCAAAAGGCGGTATCCTGACACGCAGTGTACGGTTTTCAAACAATGGCACACTGCCCGTTCACCTGACACGGGCGATGAGTCTTTGCCTGGATCTGCCGGACTGTGATTATATCTGGCAGCAGCTGTCCGGCTGCTGGGCAAGGGAATGCCATATCCATACCCGCAGACTGGAGCCTGGCATCCAGTCCATCGGCAGTATGCGGGGCAACTCCTCGCATGAACACAATCCATTTCTCGTGCTGAAACGGCCGTTTACAAATGAACGTCAGGGAGAAGCAGTCGGGCTGTCCCTGATTTACAGCGGATGCTTCCGGATACAGGCTGAGAGGGATGCCCATGATACCGTACGTATTCTGGCCGGCATCGATCCGGAGACCTTTGACTGGAAGCTGGACTGCGGGGAAACTTTTCAGACACCGGAAGCTGTACTGGTGTATACAGACCGCGGACTGAATCATTTAAGCCAGACGTTCCACAAGCTGTATCAGAAGCATCTGGCAAGAGGTTACTGGCGCGACCGTCCAAGGCCTGTCTTAAATAATAACTGGGAAGCGACGTATCTTGATTTTACCGAAGACCGTCTGCTTGAAATTGCCGCAAAAGCAAAGGCATGCGGCGCAGAGCTGTTTGTACTGGACGACGGATGGTTTGGCGCACGCAGCAGCGAGAAAGCTGGTCTGGGAGACTGGACCCCGAACAAAGAGCGCCTTCCGCACGGAATTGCCGGACTGGCAGACCGCATAGAAGCGCTTGGTATGCAGTTTGGACTCTGGTTTGAGCCGGAAATGACAAATAAAGACTCTGATTTTTACAGACAGCATCCGGACTGGATACTGGCTGCTCCGCAGCGGACACAGTCCCACGGAAGATATCAGTATGTGCTGGACTTTTCCAGAAAAGAGGTAGTAGACGCCATTTACGAACAGATGGCACGCATTTTACAAAACGCAAAAATCTCCTACATCAAGTGGGATATGAACCGCAGCATTACCGAATGTTATTCCACCGCATGGCCGTCTGACCGGCAGGGAGAGATCTACCACCGCTACATTCTCGGCGTTTATGACCTGTATGACCGTCTGACCAGCCAGTTTCCGCACGTACTGTTTGAATCCTGTGCCAGCGGCGGCGGACGGTTTGACCCGGGCATGCTCTATTACGCGCCACAGGGCTGGACCAGCGACAACAGCGATGCCATTGAGCGGCTGAAAATCCAGTATGGAGCATCCATGTGCTATCCGCTTAGCAGTATTGGTTCCCATGTATCCGCGTCACCAAACCATCAGGTGTTCCGCTGTACCCCGCTGCATACGAGGGCAAATGTCGCATACTTTGGCACGTTCGGTTATGAGCTGGATTTAAACAGACTGTCCCCGCAGGAAACAGAAGAAGTCATGGCACAGATCCGTTTTATGAAGAAGTACCGCTCTGTCCTGCAGTTCGGTACCTTTTACCGGCTGAAAAGCCCGTTTGAAGGCAACGAAGCCGCATGGATGACGGTCAGTGAAGATCAGAAAATAGCGCTGGCCGGCTGGTACCGGGTGTTAAACTGCGTCAATAGCCGGTACACCAGACTACGCCTGGAAGGTCTGAATCCGGATTACTGTTACCGCAACTCCCGGACAGGAATCTGTCACTTTGGCGACGAGCTGATGTATACGGGACTGATTACAAGCGATGAAACAGCCGGACAGGTACCGCCTGACGTGACGCCATGCACGGATTTTGAATCACGCATCTATGTACTGGAGGTGACGGAGCCTTGAATCCAAAAGCTGACCGATTTACGGCAAAGCGAATCCTGCTGATGCTGGCCGGCATCCTGCTGATCGGCATGTGCGTCGCCTCCTACCGTATGAGCGGTTTTGGCGTTGATCCATTTTCCTGCATGAATCTGGGTATCAGCGGCTTTCTCGGAATGTCCTTCGGAAACTGGCAGCTGATCATGAACGCCGTACTGCTCATCATCGTCTGGTTTACCGTCAGACACTGTATCGGACTGGGAACGATCATCAACATGGTATTCGTCGGATATACTGCTGATTTTTTATGCTGGCTGTTTTCAAAACCAGTCCCCCTGCCTGTCACCATGCCATTTCGCATCGTGCTGCTTTTGTCCGGAACATTATTTGCATCTTTAGGCTGTGCCTGCTATATGACAGCCGGTATGGGCATTGCGCCTTACGACAGCGTTGCCTTTATCCTTACAAAATATACGAAAGAAAAGCTTTCCTTCCGCGCAGCCAGAATCTTATCGGATGTCACTGTAATCATCGCCGGTGTAAGCTTTTGTCTTCTGGCGCATAACACGGTATGGCATATTGTTGGGGCGGGCACGGTGGTAAATGCCTGCTGCAACGGTCCCCTGATTCAGTTTTTTCGTGGGAAGCTGGAAAACTGTAAGAATTAACACTTTTCTAAAGCGTGTAAAAATCATTCCAACGTTCTGCCCAAAGACCGGTAATGCCCTGTAGGCACGAACTTAAGAGGGAAATGCAACAATTTACATAAAAGTGTTGCGTATTGGCAATGCGGACGCCGGATGGGAGGCGGTGATCTGTCTGCCTGTTCCTTTTCCAGAATG
>CANTHI010000005.1 GCA_947653505.1 uncultured Eubacterium sp. | reverse complement strand
AGATGCAAGGTTTTTTAACGAAATCTGGTAATATCCTGAATAAATTGTAAAAAAAATAGGATGATTACAGGATTTTTTTCTTAAAAAACGGCATTTCCGGGACTTTATTACATTTATAAACCAACTATCAAAAAGTACACTTTTTGATAGCAAAACTATAACCTCATGTGAAACAAAAAGGGGATAAAGAAAGGAGAAGTATAATGACAGTACAAACGGAGCGGAAGACAAAATATTTTCTGACATTTGCAGCAGGCCTGCTTTTGATTCTGTTTTTTGGTGTATGCAGGGTGGAGGCGGCTACAAAGCTGGCGTTGTTCAACTTTGCGACATCCAGTGATATGAAGGTGGCGAAAGGGACGAAGCTGGATCTGGCAGGAGATAAAAAGGCGTCTGCATGGACATCCAGCAATCCAAAGGTTGTAAAGGTATCAAAAAGTGGTATCGTGACTGCGGTGAAACCAGGAAAGGCAGTTGTATCGGCAAAGATCGATGGAGAGAAGGAAGAATGCCAGATTACAGTTGTTAAAGATGTGTTAAAAGGAAGTAAATATATTGGAAAGCTTTCGAAAACATGGGAAAGCGCAGACAGTGGCAAAAAGGTGACAGTAAAATCCCAGAATCTGAAAAAAGGACTGGAGGATTTTCTGAAGCAGATTAAGCCGGAAAACGCGGAAGATGTTGTATATAAAAAATGCGGTAACATCGTGGCGGTAGAAGAAGACAGCGCCGGGGCAACAGTTTATTTTGAAGCAGCTGGTGTTCTTGATGGAAAGGATCAGACGTTTCCATGTGTCGCTGTATTTACCAACGATTACGAGCATGAGCAGTATGATTACGCGCTGATGCTGCAGCCGGTGATCTGGATGACGGATGATGGTCAGCTGTTGTATGGGGCAGGATATTTCTGGTATGCGTGATGGCAGGCAAAATCTGTTTTTGGTGTTTTAAGACAAAGGGCAGCCGGAGCGTATGTCCGCACTGTGGCTATGCGCAGGGGAGTGAACCGGAACAGGCGTATCAGCTTGCTCCCGGGACGGTGCTGCATAAACGGTATGTGATCGGTTTTAATATCGGGATCGGCGGTTTTGGTATTACGTATAAGGCGTTTGACGCCATGCTGCGGATGGTTGTGGCAGTGAAGGAATTTTATCCGGCCGGCCTTGTCAACCGGGCTGGCGGAGAGAAAAAGGTAGGTATTTTTTCGGGTGAAAAGAAAGCGGAGTTTCAGCAGCAGCTGGCCCGCTTTCTGGAAGAGGCCAGAAATATGGCGCTTTTTTCGAAAGAACAGGATATTGTGAACGTTTATGATTATTTTGCGGAAAACCAGACCGCATATATCATTATGGAGTATGTGGATGCGCCGCTTTTGAAGGATGAACTGAAAAAGCGGCGGTTTTCGCCGGAGGAAGCGGGCGGATATATGCTTGCGCTGCTGGAAGCTCTGGAGAAGGTCCACAAAAATAATATCATACATAAGGATATCAGTCCGGACAACATCTTTCTGACGGGGCCGGATACAATCAAGCTGTTTGATTTTGGCGCTGCGAGGCTGCAGGGCTCGGAGCGTACAGAAGCGGTTGTTGTAAAGGCGGGCTATACGCCGCCGGAGCAATATACATCCGGTGATGTGCAGAGCCTGAACATGGATATTTATGCGGCGGGAGCAGTGTTTTATGAAATGCTCACGGGAGTCCGTCCGGTCGATTCCAGAGACCGTGTCGTAAACGATGAGCTCAGGGCGATCGGGGATTTTGGTATACATACAGACGAGTATCTCCAGAGAATCGTTTTTAAGGCGATGGCTTTGGAGCCGCGGCTCAGATTTCAGACTGCCGGAGAGTTTAAAGAAGCTCTGATCCATCATAAAAAAGTGCTGGTGCCGCAGGAAGAGCTGCGCAGACAAAAGAAAATCAGACGGATACTGACAGTCGTGCTGGCGGCGGTGATTCTGGGCGCGGGAGGAACGCTGGCGCTTGGCCTTACGGTCTTTTCCGGCAGGGGAAAGATTGATGTGGAAAAGCTGGAAGCAGAGGAATTATCGGTGTGGCTTTCTGTCACAGATGCAGATGTCTCAGAATCTCTGATCCAGACGCTGCAGGAAAGTGTGCAGCAGGTATGTCCACAGCTTACGGTCACGGCAGAAGCCGTGAGCAGCGGAGTGTATGCGGACAGGGTACGGGAAGCGGCGGCACAGGGCAGCCTGCCGGACGTATTCTGTACGGATGGGCTGGATGAGAGCTTTTGGGAGCAGGAGCCCTGCACAGAGCTTTCCAGACTGCTGCGGACGATGGATGTATCGGATTATCTGTATATCGGCAGTCTGGAGAAAGACGGGGATGTCTATGCGCTGCCGACAGCGGTGCAGACAGGGATTCTGTACGGCAGTCAGGCCAGGACGGACCGTACGCAGGCAGCTGTGGAGCTGGATGCGCTGCCGGACTGGAACGGCAGTCTGGGATATGCGGATACCGAAGATATTTTTACAAGATTTCAAAATCCGGACGATCCGGTTACGTGGATTGCGGGGGATATGTCGGATATGGACGCGGTGGAAGCGGTTACGGTGGAAGCAGTGCCGTCTACAGATTTTACAGCGGTACCGCTGGTCAGGGATGAGAAGCTGATCGGGAGTATGGAACACAGATATGCGGTAAAAAAGAGCGGGGATAAAAACAGAGAGGACGCCGGCATGACACTGCTTTCCCTGCTACTGAGCGAAGGGATGCAGAGTGCGGCGTATATGAATAACAGAGAAGGACTGCCTCTGAACCGGAGCGTGCTGGACAGCTATAAGGAAAATAAACTGACGACTTATCTGGATTTTCTGAAAGACTATGATCTGGAGCAGATACAGTTTTATGAGGGAGACAGTCTGTGCCGTGCAGTCAGGGAAGAGACTGAAAAATTGTCAGAAAACAGATCAAAGGGCGGAAGGTAAAAAGGACGGAAGAGATAGATGAAATATCGGATTCATACAAAAAATTCTAATGTAATGATAAAAGCAAAGCTGGCGCTGGGGGAAAAGATCAATGAGCGGGAAATCGACTATCTGCTGAAAAATACAGTGCCTGGTTTTTTTCAAATCTCTTATGACGGAAAAAAACAGCTGATGTATGAAGCACCCTGTGCATTGTCGCTGGAAAAATATTTAAAGGATACCCGTCTGGACGAGAAAACGTTCTGGAAGATTATGACACAGATGCTGGATGTGGAGATTGCGGCAAAAGGCAGGGGATTGTATCCGGATCATCTGCTGATGAAGCCGGATGCAATCTTTCTGGATGAAGGCACGCTGAAGATGTACTTTGCGTATCAGCCGGTTACGGGTGCAAAAGATATGACGGATAACCTCTTTGCCCTGATTCAGGATATTATTTATCAGCAGCTGAAAAAAAACGGCGGCATGGGACCGGACTATCTGATTGATTTTCAGAGCTATCTGCAGCAGGGAGATTACCGGCTGGAGCATGTCCGCCAGTATATCGGGCAGGCGGCTTCGGGCGGACGTGCCGTGGGAGCAGGCAGCCGCGCCATGCAGCAGCTGGAGCAGGATACTGAGCCTGAGGATATGGAGCAGTATACGGTGATGCTGGGCAGCGGCGGCAATGCGCAGCCACAGCCTGTCGTGCAGAAAAAGGTGATGCAGATGATCAGGGTCCGGACAAAAGAGCGAACCGTATTTTCCGGTGATGTGGTAAAAATCGGAAGATCCAGCCAGAATACATACTGTATCACGGGCAATTCTTCGATTGGGAGAAACCACGCGGCGATTGTAAGGCGTGGGGATGACTGCTTTTTAAAGGATATGGGATCGGTAAACGGGACCGCGGTGAATGGAAAACGACTGATGGAAAATCAGGCATGCAGACTCCGCAGCGGCGACAGAATCCAGCTGGCAGATGAGGAATTTGTATTTGAATTAAAAGTACAGTAAAAAATACGGCAAAAGAGAGGGACTTATGAATATAGAAGATATTGCACAGCTTTTGTTGTCACAGCAGGCAATTTTTATCTATGAGATCATTTTGCTGGTCGTTCTGGTAACGGTGATTGTCATGCTGTCCAGAAAACGAAAGCTGAGAAAACAGATCCAGACATCTGCGCAGCAGCGGCAGGTCAAAAGATCGCTGGACGATTCGCTCGTAAACCAGAGGCGGAGGTAATGGTTGGATGAACATTATTTTATCAGTATATTCGAAGGATGCATTCCGGGAATACCAGCTTCCGTCTGTCAATAACGCAGACTATACCCTGACGCTCCGCAGTGATTTTTTCCACTTAAAGAAAAACAGAAATATCTATCTGGAAGTCATGGATCATGTATGGAGCTTTAAGCGGAGCAGGGATTACAGCGTCCGGAAAAATGCAACGGCATATGAGGGGCATGGACTGGCGGATCAGGATGTGCTGAATCTGTATATAGAAGAAGAAAAAGAGATTGTATTAATAGTAAAGTATGCCGGCTCCCTGTTTCATGCGTATGAAAAATATTCGCTGGCAGGCGTCAGCCAGATTACGATCGGGGAGCAGGCGGATAACGATATCTCGTATGATTATATGAAGCTTGTTTCCCGCAGACATGCGGCGTTTGTGCGGGAAGGAGCCGGATTTAAGCTGCTGAATAACAGCTTAAACGGGACCTATGTCAATTCTTACCGGATTGACAGGGAACGTCTGTTAAGTCCGGGAGCGTGCATTGATATTATGGGGCTGCGCATGATTTATCTGGGAAGCTGCCTTGCCGTAGACCTCAAAGGAAGCGGTGCGCGGATACGGACACAGAAGCTAAAGCCGATGCCAAAAAAGCAGGCGGCAGATACAAAGCAGGTGCGGGAGACGACGCTGCTGTCACATGGAAAGACGGTTTATCACAGATCTCCGCGTACCTTCCATGAGCTGACCGGGGGCGAGATTGAGATCGAAGCTCCGCCACAGCAGGAACAGGAAAAACCGCAGCCGCTGCTGCTTACGATCGGTCCGTCCTTTACGATGACGCTTCCGATGATCGCGGGATGTATGCTGATGATGTCGCCATCTTCGGGCGGCAGCGCGATGTCCATGTATTCCGGACTGGTCATGTCAGTGTCGTCGGCAGTACTGGGCGTATTCTGGGCGGTGCAGAACATCCGCCATCAGAAAAAACTGGATGCGGAAAAAAATCAGGTGCGGTTTGACCGCTACAGCGAGTATCTGCTGCAGAAGACAGATGAGATCAGGGAACGGTATGAAAGCGCTTCCCGGAGCCTGTCTGACATGTATCCGGATGCCGCGACCTGTCTGGCTTATGATGAGAGCAGCGGACTTTTATGGAACCGCAATACCACGCACAAAGATTATTTAAAACACCGGCTGGGGATGGGAAATGTACCATTTCAGATATCCATTCAGGCGCCGAAAGAAAAGTTTTCACTCTATAAAGATGAACTGGCAGATAAGCCGCGTTTTATTAAAGAAAACTTTGACGTGCTCTATGATGTGCCGGTAGCGCCCGATCTGGCGAAGCATCCGCTGATCGGTATCGTAGGCGGTCCGCAGAAAGCCGGAGCGGTTGAGATCGCAAAGCTGCTGGCGGCGCAGATCGCGGCAAATAACTGCTATACGGATGTAAAGCTGGGATTTATTTATGACGGCGAGACTTCCAACGAAGAAAAAGAATGGGCGTTTGCAAAATGGCTCCCGCATGTATGGTCCGAAGACAAAAAAACGCGTTATTGCGCCAGCGGCGCAGAACAGGCCAGCGATGTGTTTTACGAGCTGACAAAAGTATTCCGTACCAGACTGGAAGAGGCGAAGGAAAACTATACCGATAAAGATCAGCTGCCAAAGCCGTATTATGTTTTGTTTATTTCGGATCTGCACATTCTGGAAGGAGAGCTGATTGCCAGGTATATTTTTGATAAAGATCCGGCAGCCGGCCTGACGACCTGTATTCTGACTGAACGGTATGAGGATCTGCCGAATGCGTGTGATTTTGTGATCGAAAATACGGCCAGATTTCAGGGCATGTACGAAATCCTGCAGGGAGAAGAAAAGGGACGTAAGATCCAGTTTGACCAGATCGACAGCTTTTATCTGGAGCGGTTTTCCCGCCATCTGTCCATGCTGCAGGTACAGGAGATGGAAAAGGGCGGGGAGATCCCAAATGCCCTGACGTTTTTTGAAATGCTTGGCGTGTCTAAGCCGCAGGAACTGCCGGTCAGGGAGCTGTGGGCAAAAAACCGGACGTACGATAATATCAGAGGTATGGTAGGCGCAAAAGCGGGAGGCGTCCCGTGCTATCTGGATGTGCATGAAAAATACCACGGACCGCACGGGCTGGTAGCAGGTACGACAGGTTCCGGTAAATCAGAGACGCTGCAGACTTATATGCTGTCGCTGGCGGTCAATTACAGTCCGGACGATATCGGATTTTTTATTATTGACTACAAAGGCGGCGGGATGGCAAATCTGTTTGACGGGCTGCCGCATATGGTCGGACAGATCTCCAATCTGTCCGGAAATCAGGTAAAGCGGGCAATGATCTCGATCAAGAGTGAAAACCGCAGGCGCCAGCGTGTATTTACCGAGCATGGCGTAAATAATATCAACCTGTATACAAGATTATATAAAAACGGCGAAGCGACGCTTCCGGTACCGCATCTGTTTATTATCATCGATGAGTTTGCGGAGTTAAAGCGGGAAGAGCCGGATTTTATGCGGGAGCTGATCTCTGTTGCGCAGGTAGGCCGTAGTCTTGGCGTACATATGATTCTTGCGACCCAGAAGCCAAGCGGCACAGTAGACGACAATATCTGGAGCAATTCCAAATTCCGGCTGTGTCTGCGTGTGCAGGACAGACAGGACAGTAACGATATGCTCCATAAGCCGGATGCCGCGTATATTACGCAGGCCGGACGCTGCTATCTGCAGGTCGGCAACGACGAAGTATACGAGCTGTTCCAGTCAGGCTACAGCGGTGCGGCATATGAAGAAAATGTCAATATGGGCAATACGGAGATCGCAAAAATGCTGAGTCTGAATGGCACGGTAGAGATGACGGGCAACTCCGCCAAGCTGTCGCAGAAGCAGAAGGTAGAATATCTGTGGCTGGAGCAGCTGGCAGGATGTATGGATCTGGCGCAGAAAGCCGCGAAAATCACACTGGAGGAGTGTCAGAGCAGACAGCAGCTCGGCCGTCTGGTGCATGCCATGTACAAGGCGATGTGGTACGAAAAGCTGGATTATCCGGTCAGCAGATACAACACGGACCGTCTGTGTGATTTCCTGCTGCTGTATAAAAAAATACAGGCAGCCAGACCGGACCGGCACATGATCCTGATGGATATGATGGAGCAGTCCGTATCCGGCAAGGTGCGCATGCCGCAGAAAAAAGAAAAAACCCAGCTGGATGCCGTCAAGGAATACCTCGCGCAGATGGCGCAGGAATGCGGCTACCAGTATCATATGCAGCTGTGGATGCCTGTGCTGCCTTCGCATATCTATCTGGAAGAATTTGCGGAATATACCAGTCACTGTTATAAAGACGGCAGCTGGCCGGCGCAGAGCGGTTCCTGGAGTCTGGAGATCGCGGTCGGAAAGATCGACGATCCTGCCAACCAGAATCAGATGCCGTTGTTTCTGGATGTTGCAAAGACAGGCCATCTGGCAGTATTTGGCAGCATTGTCAGCGGTAAAAGCACAATGATGCAGACGATCGCATATGCGCTCATCCATCGTTATACACCGGATATGGTGAACATCTATGCGCTGGACTTCAGCAGCAAGATGATGTCCGCATTGGAAGAAGCGCCGCATGTGGGCGGTGTGATGTATGAAAATGATACCGATAAGATCAGCAAGTTTTTTAATATGATCGGGAGTATTCTGCAGGAGCGAAAAATGCTGCTGCGCGGTGGGAATTACAGCCAGTATGTGCAGAAGAACGGTGTGACCATGCCAGCGATCGTTATCTTTGTGGATAATTACGCTTCGTTTAAAGAAAAGACAGACGAAAACTACGAAGAGATCATGATCACATTGTCAAAAGAAGGCGTCAGTCAGGGTATTTTCCTGATCGTATCAGGAAACGGGATTGGCATGAATGATGTGACCTCCCGTGTGTGCGAAAATATCACCGTCAGCTACTGTCTGCAGCTTCAGGAGAAGTACGAATATACAGACCTGCTGCATACCAACCTGATCGAAGTACTGCCGGAAAGCGGCTTAAAGGGCAGAGGGCTGACCGATTATGAAGGACGGATTCTGGAATTTCAGGCCGCGCTGGCAGTAAAGGCAGAAAATGATTATGAGCGTATGGAGCTCATCCGTGCGCAGTGTGAGGAAATGAAGCAGGCATGGACCGGAAAGCCTGCAAGACCGGTGCCAGAGATTCCGAAAAAACCGGTATGGTCAGAGTTTCATGAGCTGGAAGAATATAAAAAGCTGCTCGCGGACCGCCAGCTGCTGCCGGTGGCTTATGATATGTCCAACGCGCAGGTCTATGGGATCCCGCTGCGTCAGACATACTGTTATACGGTGTATGGAGCGGCCCATTCCGGCAAGACAAATTTCTTAAAGGTATGTCTGCAGGCCGCGATGGAAAAACAGGGAAAAGTATGCGTGATCGATCAGGAATCGCATGATTTCCACAGCTATGCGTCCGCAGGGATTGATTATGTGGAAGATGATAAAGGCTTATACGAATTTTTTACGCAGCTGCTGCCTGTCTTTAAAGAGAGAAATCAGAAAAAGCATGAGCTGCAGAGGCAGGATTGCGAAGCGGATGAGATGTATGAGGTCATGTCTGCTTATAAGCCGTATTTTATCTTTATTGCGGATCTGAAAGCGCTGGTGCTCATGATCAATGATTCTGAGTATGATATGAAAGGATTTTTCAAAAATATTCTGGAAAAAGGAAGTATGCACAATATTTTCTTTTTCGGCGCGATATCATTAAAAGATCATCAGGAGATTTTTGGCGACGAGCTGTATGAAGCATTTACCGGATACAAGACAGGCATTCATTTTGGCGGAAATACGGCGGAGAACCGGGTGCTGAATTTTGAATATATTCCGTATATGGAACAGACCAAAGTGCTGCCGCCGGGAACCGGGTGTCTGCCGGATGTGATGTCTGAGGCAGATACGGCAAAGATTGCCGTACCGCTGGCCAGGAGGTAGAGAGCGGTGATTACCATGATAATATATGGTCCAAGACGCAGGGAAGCAGAGTCGTTTGGAAAGCTGACGAAGGAGCTGTTTGCCTATCTGTCCGCAGAGGAGCTGAAGCTGTATTGTTTTTCCACACTCGATACGGTCAGGACGTTTCTGGAAAAAGGCGCGCTGCTGGATCTGGCGTGCATCGGCGTGACTGGCAAAGAAGAGATCGGTCTTTTGCACCAGCTGCGCGGGATGTACGCACAGGCCGAGCTGCTGCTGATCGCGGATATATCCATCTCTCCGATGGAATATCTGACGCCGGCAGTACGGGCAGCTTCCCTGCTGCTGTATCCTTATCAGGAAAAGCAGAAGGAGCAGGTGCTGCGGGGATTTTTAAAAAGCTGTCTCAAAGACAGGACGCAGACTGCTTCTGCGGAGAAAGATTTTTTAGTCATAGAAAACAGGGAAGGAACGACGGCGATTCCGTTCAGCCAGATTTATTATATCGAAGTACGGGAGCGCAAGATTTTTATCCGGATCAGAAATAAAGAGTACAGCAAATATGATTCGATGGAGCATATCATGGAACAGCTGCCGGATATGTTTGTGCGCTGTCACCGGAGCTTTGCGTTTAATCTGCAGCATCTGGAACGGGTCCGCCTGTCGGAAAACACGGTATATCTGGAGGACGGTATCATGGTCCCGCTATCAAGAAGCTATAAATCAGCAGTGAAGGAGTGTATGCATGGGCGAAACAGACAGCAGGAGCAGTCATGACAGCTGTTATGAAATCTATTATATCAAAGAAGCAGCGCTCAGGCTGCTGCTGGCAGGGCTCGGGCAGCACGAGTGGTATGGACTGTTTTCAGATCTGGCGGACGGGCAGGATCGTACACAGCATGAGACGGTCAATGAAATACTGGTCTGGATGTATCAGAATCAAATCGCAGACTGGGACGGGGAAGGTATTGTCGTCAGACAGCCCTATGCGGATATGCTCGCTGTCATGCTCGAAAAAAAGAAATGTGTGACGGTACGCATGCCCCGGCCTTTTCTGCCAGTCCGCTGCTGCTACCTGTCGGATACACAGGTTATCATGACGCAGAAGAGCCAGCGGGAAGAACACACACTCGGGATGGCACAGACCAGTCTGTGTGACTGGCTCCGTCTGATGGAAGCATCCTGCAGCAGACTGGAAGAGGAAGAAAGCTGTACGCTGACGTCTGGCAGCAGTATTTCCGGCGTCAGTGACCAGACGGTACGGATTTACAGATATGGTCTGAGGGGATTCCGGATAGTCTGGGACAAAGGCGGTGGAGGACAGCTTCGCTGTATGCAGGAAGAATTTGGCACAAAGCTCCGGGAGCTGCTGTGTACGGATGATCCACAAGGAGGATACAGGCAATGATACTGACTGATATTTATATACCGGCAGTGGACGCCAGCTATGATTTTATGCTGGATGAAAATGTGCCGACGATACAGGTCATGGAAGAGCTTAGCGAAATGATCTCAAAAAAGGTGAAGGAGAAAAAGCCGGAGCAGATTACAGACTTTGTATTGTACTCGATGGATACCGGCACGCTGCTGGATCACAATCTGAGTCTGTATGCCAACGGCGTCCATGACGGAAGTCGGCTGATTTTCGTCTGACTGGCAGAAAATGTGCTGTCCAGACATACAGACAGGTCAGTTAATACAAAACTGTGCCACAGGCTGAAAATCCTGTTATAGTAGTCATCAGCAGGAGCGGAATACAAAAAATACAGCCGAAAGGTGTGGAGGAACACAATGGAAGCTATGATGCAGTTAAAGCAGTTAAAGCGTCTGGCACAGGAGCTGGGGCAGTGCGAAAAGAAGCTTTCATCCAATATCGGACGGCTGGACGCTTTGTGCGGGAGCCAGTGCAGCAGACAGGTGGAGAAAAAGCTGCGTACACAAAGCTCCGGTTTAAAAAAGCAGGCCTGCCTGTGCAAAGATCTGACAGCGGCGCTGGAGCAGGCGGTGTATTTGTATGAAAAGACAGAAGAGTCGGTCATACAGGCTGCGGAAACAGATACGGTCCGGTATGAAGAAACGCTGCGTGCAGTACATCTGGATCTTGTGGAAATGGCGCATATTCCGGTGAGACTAAAATAAGGACACGGCGCAAAAGTCGTGTACGGGTAAGGGAGAGTGGCTGCGATGGCAGACAGAATCAGAATCAATACAGAAAGGCTTGGAACAGATGCCGGCCGCGTGCAGGGATACATCCGCAGTATTGAAAAAGAAATGGCCGGCATGAAGCAGAGTGTAGCTGTTTTGGAGACGATGTGGGAGGGACCCGGCCGGAATGCGTTCCATCAGGCATGGAAAGAAGATATGGAAATCGTAGCGGAGGCAGTCCGGAGTCTGGAAGAAATCTATACATACAATACAAATGCAAAAAAGCAGTATGAAAACTGCGACAGGAAAGTGGCGGCACTGATTGCGGATATCCGGATCTAAATCCGGCGCAGGAGGTCCGTACAGGATACAGGAGGGATGGAGTATGCCGGATATCCAGTTAAAGGTATCTGCGGATGCGCTCAGAAATAAGGCGTCAGAGATCGAAGGGCAGATCGCGAATGCCCGCAGGAGCTGGAACAATCTGTATGAAATCGTCAGTGCGTCCAGATATTACTGGGAAGGCGATGCCGCAGACTGCAGCCGCAGGCTTTTGGAAGAAACAAAACAGGAAATCACGGAGGCATTTGGCAGACTAAGCGGACATCCATCCAATCTGCTAAAGATGGCAGGTATCTATCATGACGCAGAAATGAAAGCGGCAGAGCTGGTCCGCTCCCTGCCGGATGACGCGATCCTGTAAAGTGAGGGCAGAGCAGATGGCAAAAACAATGGATATGATCGAAATGGATTTTCAGAATGCCAGAAGGCAGGCCGGAGAGCTGGAAGAGATCGCACAGAGTCTGCATATGCTTGCAGAGCAGGGGATACAGTCCTGTCTGGCAGGCATCGCGGCAAACTGGAAAGGGGACAATGCAGCCGCGTTCTGCAAAAAGGGAACGATCGTGGAATCAAATATCAGACAGACAGCGCAGGAGTTAAAGAACGCGGCAGAAGTTATCCGGCAGATGGCACAAAATACTTATCAGGCTGAAAAGGCAAACTATGAGACTGCCAGAAACAGGATGTGAGAAGTGTCAGGATATTATCAGGGAATCTTAGATGTATTATATACATTTCAAGATAAATAAAAATTTTAAAGGAGGTCATAACACATGGCAAACCAATTTACAGTAACAACAGCAGAGCTGAACCAGAAAGCAGGAGAATTACGGGCAAATAACAGAAATCTGACAACCCAGATCGAGAATCTGAGAAGCCAGCACAGCGCACTGAACGGTATGTGGGAAGGCGATGCAAAGCAGGCGTTTGACAAAGCATTTAATCATGATATCCAGCAGATGCAGAACTTCTACAAAGAAATTGAAAACTACGTTTCAAAACTGGCTGAGATTGCAAAGACATATGAGCAGGCAGAAGCAAGAAATATGGAAACGGCAAATGTAAGAACATATAAGTAAAAACCAGCAGTTTTTATGCAAACAATGGAACATGTGTAAAGAAAGAGAGGAAAAAATAAATGACAGGAACATTAAAGGTATCAACCGCCAGATTAAGAAGCACAGCAGGTAATTTTCAGTCCACAGGGCAGCACATCCAGAGAATGACACAGTCTATGACAAGTATCGTAAATCAGCTTTCTGGCCGTGTATGGAGCGGTGAAGCAGCAGATGCGTACAAGAGAAAATTCGGACAGCTGCAGGATGATATTAACCGGATGGTAAAAATGATCAACGAGCATGTAACGGATCTGAACGCAATGGCTGGAGAATACGAACGTGCTGAGAATGCGAACAAGAATATGATCAATTCATTAAAAGAAGATGTAATCTCATAATTTCAAAAAAGACTACAACAATAGGACGCTTGCAAAAGCGTCTTATTGTGATCGTTATGGGGAAGCGTAAGATGACAAATTGGAAAAAATCAGGCATGCGGATATGTCTGGCGACACTCTTTTTATGTATCAGCCTGTCCGGACAGACATATGCGGCAGATCTTTCGGGGATGCAGACGCAGGGCGCCGCGGATGCGGGAATGACGCAGGATACGGGAAATGATATCATACAGAATACGGGAAATGGAAGTATACAGGATACAGAAAATGGAATGGCACAGGCCGCCGGGAATGGGATGACGCCGGCTGCGAATGTACAGACAGTACGCGCAGAAGCAGGAGTCATTGAGGTACAGAGCGGTTTTGTAGATACAAAAGGAAAATTCTGGTGCATGAAATCGGGCAGCGGCTTTCTGATTGCAAATAAGGAAAGTGACACGTATATTGTCACAAACTGCAGCAGCGTGTCCAACACACCAAATAAAATAAAAAAATATTGTAAAAAGAATGAGATCGATACGGAAAATATGCAGCTTACCAATGCGATCCGCGTAGTCATCACAGGGGATGTCACGGCGGAAGCGGAGGTTGTAGTAAAGAGCGCGGAAAAAGATTACTGCGTACTGTCTGCCGCAAATGTGGTCAGCCAGAAGGAATCTTTAAAGCTGGGCGACAGTACACGTATCGCGGTCAATGATCTGGTCTATGCATATGGATTTCCAAAACAGACAGATACACAGGAGAGTACGATGGAATATTCGGAAATGGATGTCCGGTCGATGCAGGGCGCGGTGGTACAGACAGAAGCGTATCGGGACAGCGGGATATTTTTGTCACATTCCGCTCCGGTCGTGCAGGGGATGGAAGGCGGGCCTTTAATGGACGCGGACGGGTATGTCATCGGTATGAACTGTAAACAGTCGCCGGAAGATGATACGGGAGTCGCTTACGCGCTGCCGATTCAGGAAATCAGTGCGGTTTTGGACAATTTTTCGATCTATTACGGAAGCAGGGCGATCGATGAGGCGCATGGACAGCTCGGGGCAGTTTATCAGGAGTGCCTGGGCATTCAGGAAGCGGGCGGATATAAAAAGGATTCGATGGAAACGCTCGGGCAGGCATTGGAGCAGGCTCAGGAAATGCTGCAGAAAGAAGAGCCGGGCGCGCAGGAGCTGCTCCTGACATGCCAGATCCTGTCGGACGCAAAAGACGCGCTCGTGCCAAAGACAGAGAAGATTACGATCGCGATACTGGCGCTGGCGGTTGTGGATGCTCTGCTGCTTATCTGGATGATCATACTGGCGGTAAAAAACGCGGAAGAAAAAAAGCTGATGGAAATGCGCAGGCTCCAGCCGGCACCGCAGGGGGCAGGATACGGCGGCACACCGCAGAACGCGGCATCCGCACGGCAGCCGGATCCGGGATACCATAGCGCAGCGGGACGGACTCCGGCCGCGGCAGCACAGCTTCAGCAGAATACCGGCGCAAACAGACGGCCGGTAGCTCCTCCGGCAGGCAGAAGGCTCCATATGATCCGTCAGAAGACCGGACAGGCAATTGTACTGAACAAAAACCAGTTTATTCTCGGAAAAAGTCAGGCGCTGGCTGATTTCAGCATTCCGGATAACCAGACGATCAGCAGAAAACATGCGATGCTGTTTGAAGACAACGGGGGCTGGTATGTGGATGACCTGAACTCCTTAAACGGTACATGCGTAAACGGAAAAAAGGTAATTCCGGGGCAGCCGGTGAGACTGCAGAGTGGGGATGAAATCACACTGGCAGATGAAGTGTTTCTGGTACAGGATTAGGAACGGGAAGGGATCACGGGGAGGCAGTATGGGTGAGTTTGAGATTTCCTGTAAGAAAGCTGCGGGATGGGCGCAGAAAATGAGTGACTGCTGTAAAGATATGAAGCGGCAGGAATACAGGGCGGCAGACGTCTTAAGGCAGATGCAGAGAAAGGATGAAAAGGATGAAAAGAATGAAAAGGATGAAAATGGCCGCAAAGCAGTACACGCTCTTTGCGGAATCGTCCGGAATCTGCACAGGCAGCAGGAGCAGATGAAGCAATGCGCAGATGTACTGGAGACGATTGTCAGAGTATACGATCATACAGAAACAGATATTTTGGAACAAGGGGTGCAGGCAGACACGCCATGACAGGAACAGGGGGCGGAAAGATACGCTATGATAGGAAAAATAAAAAAAAGGATGGATATTTTTAAATATCTGCTCGCAGCCTTTCTCCTTTTTACAGTCTTTCGTCTTGCGCATGCAGACTGTGTACTGGCGGAAGGAGCCGGAGGGCAGACACAGGCGGCAGATATCAGTACGCCGCAGGGGCCGCAGTTTAGTGAAGATGGCAGCCAGCTGATTTATACAAATATCTTTTTTGGCAGTTATCCGCAGTCAGAAGTAAAAGGAGAGGCGCTGACGGCTGCCATCACAGGCGCGGATTATGACAATTATGGAGACGCATGGATAGACGGCGTGAAATACCGCCGGGTCAGCGCGGCGGACGCGAATAATGACGGGCAGTTTGGAAACGAAAAATACCGGTATTTTAAGTGGGAACGGATCCGCTGGCGCGTACTTGCCAACGATGGAAAAACGCTGCTGGTACTGGCAGATACCGGACTGGACTGT
This sequence comes from uncultured Eubacterium sp., assembly GCA_947653505.1. Next base: position 6,977 of record CANTHI010000005.1, on the reverse strand, counting down.
CAGAGCTACCATGAGATGGGGACAGCTGTGACATGGGCAGACTGCTCCCTGCGCAAATGGCTGAACGGGGCATTTTACCGCACCGCGTTTGACAATCAGGAGCGGGCGGCGATCGTGCGCCAGACGGTCGATCATGCGGATTACGCGGCAGGCGGAGAAAAGGAAAGCAGTACGCAGGACGATATCTATATTCCGTCCATGCAGGAGATGGCAGAAAGAAAATACGGATTTCCGGCGGCAGTCCAGAATCCTGCGCCATGCCGCCAGATGCCAGCCAGCGAATACGCTTATGCGATGGGTGCAAGGCTGGGCGATGAAGATGGAACGGGAGACCAGTGCTGCTGGTGGTGGCTGCGCACTCCTGCGACAGAGGAAGAAAACGCGTTCCGCTATGCGGCCCTGATGGGCAGTACAGGCGCTTTTTCCTTATATGGACTCGTAGAAAACAAATACCGTGCCGTCGTGCCTATGCTGCATATCAGCATAGAATCCCGTGCATGGGAGCGTGCGGACGACGCGTCCAGCGGTTCCGGAGGCGGGGAAGCCGCACAGGAGCCTCTGACTGTCAGCGCGCCGAATATGCAGCGCAGCCAGAACGTGGCAGCTTTCGATGTGGAGGCGCATGGCGGACTTACGACAGATTATGATTACCAGTGGTATTACGCGCCGTCTGATACAGGCAGCGGCCATCCGATCAGCGAGTCTGATTATAAGTCGATCGTATGGCAGGGCAGGGCGCTGTATATTGACCTGAACGCAGACGATGTGCCGGACGGACTGTATCTGTACTGCGCGGTAAGCGACGGACGTACGACGGTGGAAAGCAGCCGGATCTGGTTTTCCAAAAAGAAAAAGAACCAGACGATTACTTACAACAAAGGAAGCATCCAGAACAGCCAGCTGGAATACGGAGCAGCGTTCAGCCTGAAGGCGAAAAGCAACGGGGCGGCGTCTGTTATTTCTTATAAGAGCAGCAATCCGAAAGTAGTTTCGGTCAGCAAGGCCGGGCGTCTTAAGGCAGTCAGTTACGGGAAGGCGACAGTGACGATCACGGCCTCCGATTCCCCGATTGACGAATATGGAAAGACAGTCAAAAAAATCACGCTGACAGTCGTGCCAAAGCAGGTACAGCTGCAGAAGATCGTCCGGACCAGAGACGCGCAGGGCAGACTGGAAAGCGTATATGTCGAGTGGAAAAAGGATCAGACGATCGATGGATGCCAGTACAGCATCGCGTACAATCAGAATTATACCAACAGTACCAATGGAGAAAAAGCAGGAAAAGATCACTTTGTACGGCTGAAATATCTGGATGTCAGCAAGGATAAGCTGTATATCCGTGTGCGCACATATAAAAAAGCAGGGAAAAAGACATATTACGGCAAATGGAGCAAGAGCTATATGCTGGCGCTTTAATGTCTGACCGGTATGAAATGTACAGATATAGCGGACAGATTTCAGCGGTATGCTGCAATGGGATGGTGGAGGATCTGTGTTAGGAAGAAAAAAAGCAGATGGAAAGAAAAAGCATAAGCTGCAGGTAATGACAAAGGAAATCCGGCTGGCTGCAGGGTCCATGCAGGCGGCTGATACCAGCATGCAGCTGCGTGAATTGTGCATACAGCCGGATGAACCGGACCAGCGGCAGATGGAGCCGGAAGTGCGGACCGTAGAGATTCCGGAGTCAAAGGCTGTCACCAGACAGCTGAAAAAAGCAAAGTCTGAGACAGGGCAGCACGCGGGGCACAGCAGGGTAGAGGTTGGGACTGCCAGCATTATCGGAAGCAGGAAATCCCAGCAGGACGCTGTATTTGGTTATGCGTCCGGCGGCTGTGCGATGGGCATTGTCTGCGACGGCATGGGAGGACTTTGCGGCGGCGAGGTAGCCAGCCGCGTGGCGCTGGAGAGTCTCGCAGACGCATGGTTCGCACAGCCGGACGTTTCGGACATACCGGATTTTTTCCGGCGGGAAGCAGTCTGTGCCGACCAGAAAGTATTCGGGCAGGAAAATGCGGATGGAAAGCGGCTGCATGCGGGAACGACGATCGTGGCCGTGATTATAAAAAACGGCGCGCTGCACTGGCTCTCCGTCGGGGACAGCAAGCTGTATTTTATCCGCGGAAAGGAAATCCTTTCATTGAATGTGGCGCACAATTACCGGATGGAATTAAATACCCTGCTGCGGCAGGGCAGAATGACGGCGCAGCAATATGAGGCCGAGGAGTATCGGGCGGAAGCGCTGACCAGTTATCTGGGCATCGGCAATCTGTCCATGATGGATATCAGCGCAAAGCCATATCCGCTGAAAAACGGGGATGTGATGCTGCTGGCCAGCGACGGATTATACCGCAGCCTCAATGAAGAAGAGATACTTGCGATCGTAACAAAAAACAGCCGGAATATGCAGCAGGCGGCAGAAGCGCTGACAGGCGCCGTAAAAGGAATCAAAAAGCAGGATAATACGTCTGTGGTGATCATGCAGTATCAGCTGGGCGGCAGATGATGGAGACAGAAGGATGATTTTAAGAAGATGTGATAATGGACACTATTATGACGGTGAGATTTATAAGCAATGTCCGGAATGTACAGGCAGCAGGCCAATGATGCAGATGCCTGACATGTCCTACGGAGGAGATTACGCGGATGAGGATTCTGTAACGGTAGCGCTGCCGCGTTCCCAGGGGCAGGGCGGACAGGCAGCCGTATATACATCCAGGGATGATGATGACTCCGTAACCGTAGGGCTGCCGCGCAGATCCGCAGCCGCTACGCAGCCGCGTAAGCCGACGTTTAAGCCAGCTGTAGGATGGCTCGTGTGCGTCCGTGGAAAAGACTTTGGCAACAGCTTTACGATAAAGCTCGGAAAAAATTATATCGGCAGATCCGATGCGATGGAAATTGTCCTGCAGGGCGACGACAGCATCGCGATGGAAAATCATGCAGCCATTTATTATGTGCCAAAACAGAGAAGATTTGCCGCGGAACCGGGGACATCCGGAAAGCCGTTTTATATCAACCGGAACGCGGTCGTACGGCCGGTCTGGATCAAACAGCATGATATTTTAATCGTGGGCAGCTGCAGTCTGATGTTTTTCCCATGCTGCGGCGAGCACTTCAGCTGGGAAGAGCTGATCCGCAGACACAGACAAAACAGCGCCGCGCAGAAATAAAACGATAAGTCAGGGGGTGTGGAAATGGCCAGATGTATGGGATGCATGGCAGAGATAACGGAAGAAGAGCGGATCTGCAGATACTGCGGGTATCAGAAGGGCACCGACGTAAAAGAAGCGTATTATCTGCTGCCGGGGACGGTCTTAAAGCAGAAATATCTGGTGGGCAGAGTCCTGGGCTACGGCGGATTCGGCGTGACTTATATCGGATGGGACCAGGTGCTGCAGCGTAAGGTAGCGGTCAAAGAATATCTGCCGAGTGATTTTGCGACAAGGAGTTATGGTTCCAGACGGGTAACTGTATTTTCAGGAGAAGCTGCCGGGCAGTTTCAGGCGGGACTGGAGAGCTTTTTATTCGAAGCCAGACGGCTGGCAAAGTTTAATGCCGTCGCGGAGACGGTAGACATTTATGACTGCTTTGAGGAAAACGGAAGCGGTTATATTGTAATGGAATATCTGGACGGAGCGACGGTAAAGGAAGTACTGCGCAAAAGAAGGCGCATATCCGTCCAGCAGGCGCGGGCCATCGCATTGTCCGTGCTGCGCGGACTGACAGCCGTCCATAAAGAAGGCATCATACACCGCGATATCGCACCGGACAATATTTTCATTACAAAAGCGGGCAAAGTCAAGATTCTGGATTTTGGTGCAGCCAGATATGCGACAGCCGTACAGTCTAAAAGTCTTTCTGTTATCTTAAAACCAGGATTTGCGCCGGAGGAACAATACCGGAGCCGGGGCGAACAGGGGCCGTGGACCGACGTCTATGCGCTTGGCGCGACACTTTACTGCATGATCACCGGCAAACGGCCGGAAGAATCCATCCAGAGACTTGCGGAGGACCATGTAAAACCACCTTCTGAACTGGGTATCACTATTGATCCAAACATTGAAAACGCGATCATGAACAGCCTGAATGTCCGCAAAGAATACCGGATTCAGGATGCGCAGAGCTTTTACCTCGCGCTGTGCGGCAAAGAAGAAGTCGAACGCATTATCGAAAAGACAGACAATAAAATCAGCTGGAAACTCCCGCTGTGGATGAAATGCGCCGCAGCCGCGGCCTGTGCGCTGGTCTGCATCTGTGCCGGGCTGTTCGCCACCGGTAATCTGGGATTTACCAAAAAGGAGATCACGAGCGCGGACGGTATGGCAGCGCTGAGCGGCGATCAGCGGTACGTACCCAACGTATCCGGGATGAGCTACGAGGAAGCCGAAGACCTGCTCCGGCAGAAAAATCTGAATCTGATTATCAGCGGGATGAACTACAGTGAAAGCATAGAGAAAAACAAAATACTGAGCCAGAAGCCAGCCGACGGCGCGGTAGCGCTGGCGGAAGAGACGGTACAGGTCATCATGAGCGGCGGGCAGGAAGAAGTCATGATGCCGGATCTGTCCGGTATGACGAGAGAAGAAGCAGAACAGATGATCCTCGGACAGAATCTGGTCATTGGCGACGGCGGAGTCAGTGAAGAATACAGTGACGTGGTAGAAAAAGGCAGGATCATCGCGCAAAGCATCCCTGCGGACGAGCGGATCGCCGTACAGACGCAGATTACGCTGTCCGTCTCACTGGGCAGTCTGAACGAAGAGACAGCGCTGCTGGAAGTGCCGGATCTGAGAGGCCTGACAAAAGAAAAAGCGCTGAAACGCTTCGGAAAGCTGAAGGAACAGGCCGGATTTACATTCGTACTCGGCGAAGTAAAAAATAAATACAGTACAGAAGTAGAAAAAGGAAAGATCATCAGCCAGAAACCAAAGGCAGGCGAAACGGTACGCACCAATGAGCCGGTTCAGATCGTAATCAGCAAAGGACCTCAGATGGTACAGATTCCGGAGCTGGTATATCTGACAAAAGATCAGGCAATAGAAAAGCTGCAGAAGGCCGGACTGCAGGCAGAGATCACGACAGCGTACAGCGAACAGGCGGCAGCCGGACTTGTAATCAGCCAGAGTGTGGAAACTGGCTCGAAGGTGGCGAAAGGCAGCAGTGTGACGATTACGGTCAGTCTTGGGAAGGCGCCAGTGCAGAGCAGCGGCAGTAATGGAAATCAGGGTAGTGCGGGAAACAGCCGGCCATCTGGTGGAAGTACAGGTACTGGCGGCGGGCAGTCATCCGGCGGTGGCGGCAGTGCGGGTAATCGTGGCGGACAGACGCCGTCTGGCGGGTCCGGTGGTTCGGGAGCAGGTACTGGCAGCGGTGGTGAGCAGACACCGTCTGGCGGTTCTGGTGGCAGTGCGGGAAATGAAAGTCCGGATGGGAACCGGGCGATTATGCCGGATGGTGGAAGTTTTGTTGTGGAGTAGGGAGTTATTGATATTGATCTGAGTGGATGCTGCGGGGACTGCATGCGGGTGAAGTATGGATGGTGCAGAGAGTTTTCTGTATGGTACCTGTGTGTGGTCCTGAAAAGCAGTTTTGTGAAGGATAGATCACGTATAGTTTTTTTGTATTTTGGATTGGGAGGGATTGTGATATGAAGAAGGGCAGAAGGGTGTTAGCGGTGGTAGTGGCATTGTGTATGGTGCTGGGAGTTGTGGTCTGTCCGCCTGATGTGAAGAGAGTACGTGCAGAGGTTTCAGGGGATTATGAATATCGTGTTTTAGACGATGGGTCAGTTGAAATTACAAAATATACGGGAAGCGATATTAAATTGGAAATTCCTGGAGAAATAGATGGTAAGCGAGTGACAAGCATAGGAAATTATGCTTTTGAGAATTGCCGCGGGCTGAGAGAAATAACGCTCCCAGCAGGGTTGACAAGTATAGGAAATGGTGCTTTTTCTGATTGCGGCGGGTTGACAGAAATAACGCTCCCAGCAGGGTTGACAAGTATAGGATATTCTGTTTTTTCTGATTGCAGCGGGTTGACAGAAATAACGCTCCCAGCAGGGTTGACAAGCATAGGAGATGCTGCTTTTGCTCATTGCAGCGGACTGAGAGAAATAACGCTCCCAGCAGGGTTGACAAGCATAGGAGAGTATGTTTTTAGGTTTTGCAGCGGGTTGACAGAAATAACGCTCCCAGCAGGGTTGACAAACATAGGAGATGTTGCTTTTCAGGGTTGCAGCGGGTTGACAGAAATAACGCTCCCAGCAGGGTTGACAAGCATAGGAGGTTCTGCTTTTGCTGATTGCAACAGTTTAAAGGATGTATATTACTCTGGTACAGAGGAACAATGGAATAAAATAGAAATTGACTCAAGTGGGAATGCAGCTTTGCTGAATGCCACTAAACATTTTAAAGAAGAAGACAATCCAAAGTCAGATTTCGAATATAAAATTTTGGATGATGAAACAGTAGAAATTACAGGATATGTGGGAAGTGATACCAAACTAGAAATTCCCAGTGAAATAGATGGTAAGCGAGTGACAAGCATAGGATTTTGTGCTTTTTATGATTGCAGTGGACTGACAGAAATAACGCTCCCAACAGGGTTGACAAGCATAGGAGCGCAAGCTTTTTGGGGTTGCAGCGGGTTGACAGAAATAACGCTCCCAACAGGGTTGACAAGCATAGGAGTAGGGGCTTTTGATGGATGCAGTGGGTTGACAGAAATAACGCTCCCAACAGGGGTGACAAGCATAGAAGTGCAAGCTTTTCGGGGTTGCAGCGGACTGACAGAAATAACGCTCCCATTAGGGTTGACAAGCATAGGAAGAGCGGTTTTTGCTGAATGCAGCGGACTGACAGAAATAACGCTCCCAACAGGGGTGGCAAGCATAGGATATTTTGCTTTTTCTGGTTGTAACAGTTTAAAGGATGTATATTACTCTGGTACAGAAGAACAATGGAATAAAATAGAAA
>CANTHI010000004.1 GCA_947653505.1 uncultured Eubacterium sp. | reverse complement strand
AAGGTGCCGCTTCGGCTTCGCCGCCTGTGTATCGGGCAGAATACCAAGGGCTTCTGGCATTCTTCCGAAGCCACGGCAGATGGGGAAAAGTTCCTCTCCCAGCTGTTTTTCTCAGGCATTACATCAGATTACCGGAATATTTATGTATGAATTTCCGCATAATGTTTTGCGGTAATATGTGTATAACTTTTCTGCATGGTGTTTCGTTGTAATGTGTGTAAAGCTTTTCTGCGTAGAGTTTTGCTGTAATGTGTGTAAAGCTTTTGAAAACCCGCCTCCCATCCGGCGTCCGCACAGCCATCCCCCCTATATTTGTTAACACTTTTTTCACTTCTACATTCACAAAAAATCTTTTCATATACAAACGGCTGTGTTATAATGAAAATAATATAGTGGCAAAACAGGCATATTTTGGAGGTTATATGATAGATCAGGAACGCGTCTGCGAAATGACAAAACTGGCGGCTTACGAACAGCGGGAAGGAAAAAAATATCGTCCGGTCAACCGCTATTACCGCAGCGACTTTGCAGCCAGACATCTGCTCAAAGGATTTTTCTGCGGCACGGCTGCATATGGCATTCTGCTGCTTTTATGGGGCGTATATTATCTGGAAGAGCTGATGGAGGAGCTGGACCATATGGACCTGATCGGCTTTGGAACGGCAATACTGGTCAGATATCTGTTTTTTATGGCAGCATATCTGATCGCGGTAGAGATATATGCCAACGTATTTTATGCGACAGGCAGAAAGAGTATGAAGCGGCAGTACCGTCGGCTGAAACGACTGGGAAGGCTGTATGAGGAACAGGAAAACCGTACGACACCGACGGGGCAATAGGAGGATAGCATGACAGTTTTATTGGAATTTCGGGAAGGAATCCGCAGCTTTTATGGGAAATATGAGCTTTATCTGCTGCCGGTTTTTAAATTCCTGTTTGCGTTTGCGGCTTTTATGATGATCAATCGTAAGACTGGTTATATGGAGCGGCTGGACAGTCTGCCGCTGCTGCTGATTCTGGCGCTGGTCTGTTCCATACTTCCGGTGGGTGTGATGCTGTTTGTGGCGGGAGCGCTGATTACGTTGCACTGCTATGCCTTATCGATGCCGGCAGGTGTTATCATGTTTGTGCTGTTTGCCGTCATGTATCTGCTGTACTTCCGGTTTGCACCCGGATGTGCGTGGAATGCGCTGCTGACGCCGATGGCGTGTGCGCTTGGCATCCCGTATGCGGTACCGGCGGCGAACGGATTGCTACAGCACCCGGTAGCGGTGATCCCGACGATTTGTGGTGTGATTACGTATTATTTTCTACAGGGGATTACGGAGAATGAGACGAAGCTTGGCGCAACGGGGGAAGAGGAAGAGCTGATTGGAAAATTTCAGGAGATTCTCAAGCAGTTTACCGGAAACCGCGAGATGTATCTGACGATTGCTGTATTTGTGCTGATTACATTGGTCGTATATGTAATCCGCAGGCTTTCTGCTGACTATGCGTGGACGATTGCAATTATCATCGGAATGCTGACACAGTATGTAGTTTTTTTTGCAGGTTATCTGGAGATCGGTATGAGCAGTATGACCCTGCGTTTGACAGCCGGATGTGCGGTCAGTGTACTGTTGCTGCTGATTCTGCAGTTCTTTTGCTTTAATCTGGATTATACAAGGACGGAGCGGGTACAGTTTGAAGATGACGAATATTATTATTATGTGAAAGCAGTACCCAAAAGGTATGTGCCGGCAAAGGCAAAGACAGTGAAAAAGATCAGTGACAGCAGCAAAAGCCGGCGGATGCAGCGGGATGCAGTGACCAGGCAGGAGCTGATGGAAGATATGGAGCTTGATGCGGAAGATGAATAGAGCAACGGCAGGGGTGTGCTGTGTGGGAAGGATGTGAAGCTGTGCAGGCATTTATCAGTATCATACAGGGATTTGCGGAAAAGTATCTGATTACTCCGCAGAAAATAAGAGTTACGGACGTGATAGAGATTTTTATTATTACGTTTTTATTTTATCATGTGCTCGTATGGATCAAAGGAACACGCGCGTGGATGCTGTTTAAAGGAATTGTTGTAATTCTGTTGTTTATTCTTGTAGCGGGAGTATTTCAGATGAATACGATACTCTGGCTGGCCAGCAGGACGGTGGATGTTGCTCTGACTGCGCTGGCGGTGATTTTCCAGCCGGAGCTGCGAAAAGCGCTGGATCAGCTTGGGAGGAAAAAATTTGTAACGGCGCTGTTTGATTTTGGAACGTCGCAGGATTCCGGCAGATTTAGTGACCGGACGATCAATGAGCTTGTGAAGGCTTCTTTTGAGATGGGAAAGGTAAAGACAGGGGCGCTGATTGTCGTAGAACAGGATATCGTGCTGACGGAATATGAGCGTACTGGCATTGAGCTGGATTCCCTGTTAACGAGCCAGCTGTTAATCAATATTTTTGAGAAAAATACGCCGCTGCATGACGGAGCGATTATTGTCCGCGGAAACCGTGTCGTGGCTGCTACGTGCTACCTGCCGCTGTCGGACAGCATGACGATCAGCAAAGAGCTGGGGACCAGACACCGGGCGGCGATCGGGATCAGCGAGGTTAGTGATTCCCTGACAATTATTGTATCCGAGGAAACCGGAGCGGTATCTGTCGCAAAGACGGGGAAAATTTACCGGAATCTGGATCAGGACGGATTGCGGGAACATCTGAAAATCATACAAAATGCAGAGACGGAACAATCCCGGCTGCAGATACTGCAAAGGAGGCTGAAGGATGCTAAGAAACGTCGTAAAAATGCTGACTAGGAATCTGGGCCTTAAGCTGCTGGCACTTGTCTTTGCGGTTACGATGTGGACGATGGTTGTCAATCTGGATGATCCGGTGACGAACAAACGGTTTACAATCGCGATAACCATTGAAAATGAAGAAGTCATTGAAGCAGCGAATAAATATTACGAGATAGAGTCGGATTCCGCGAATGTCACGTTTAATGTACTGGGAAACCGGAGTATTGTGGATGAACTGAGCAGCTCGGATTTTAAAGCGGTGGCGGATATGTCCAGACTCATACAGGGAGAGGACGAAAATATCGTACCGGTAGAAATCATCGCGCTGCGTCATGCCAATGATCTTAAGATTAGTAAGCGGACCAGGCAGATCAGTGTTATACTGGAAGATCTGATGCGGCAGGCATTTGTCATTCTGCCAGTCGCACAGGGGGAAGTGGCGGAAGGATATGCGCTTGGTTCTATGGTCGTAGAACCAAACCGGTTATGGGTATCAGGACCAAAAGAAGTCGTGTCAAGGATAGATTCTGTGGAAGCTGCGATTGATGTTTCCAATATGAGTACGGATATTTCCGACAGTGCCGTACCGATGCTGCTGGATGAAAACGGGGAAATTGTAGACGCGACAAGGCTTACGCTGAGTCTGGATATCGTAACGGTAAAGGCAGGAATCGTATCGCAGAAAACGGTTCCGGTTAAAGTCAGCTACAGCGGAAAACCGGCGGATGGATTTGAGGTAATCTCGACGGCCGCGGAGCCTGCGGAGGTGACGATCAAAGGAAAGTCCGATATTTTAAATTCGATCAGCGCCATTGTAATTCCGGAGGATGTGATCAATGTGGAAGGAGCGGACGAGAAATTTGAGCAGAAGGTAGACTTAAATCAGTATCTGCCAAATGGCGTGTCGCTGATTAAATCAATGGAGGCGCTGGTTACGGTAAAGATTGATGTCGAGCAGCTGGAACGCAGGGTATTTACGGTTCCGGTCAGAAATATCGGCGTGGACGATCTGCGGGAAGGCTACCAGATTGATTATAACGAAAGAAATGTGGAAATAGAGATTTATGGTCTGGCAGATGATCTGGATAAGCTGACCGTGACGGCATTGCGTCCGGTGCTGGATGTCAGCGGACTTGCGGCCGGCAGACATGTCAGACAGCTGCAGCTGTCGCTGGACAGCAGTAAATATGTGGTAGGGGAGACGATGGTGTCATTTACGATCAGCTCTGTTGAAAATGACGATCCTGAGGGAGATACCGGCGACGATTCGCCGGAAAATAATCCGCCGGATACAGGATCAGAACCGGAACCGGAACCGGATACCGATACAGGAACAGATGAGCCTGTTATGGCGGAACCGGGAAACGGCCCGGAAGAAAATCAGCATAAGGATACGCAGGCAGATCCGAAAGAGGATTCGCCGGAAGAGGCTGATTAGGTGATATTAGAAGAACAGCAGCCAGTCAGGTGAATACAGACCAGCAGTAAGCAGACGAAGTAAGGAACTGGATGGGCAGTAGCTGGTCAGTTCTGACAGCTGAACCAGATGTAAAAATAAAATGGAACCGTTCAGCGGGTGAACCGCCGGATGGTTCTAAGCAGATATCAGATTTGGAGGATGAACAGAAATGGGCAGAATGTTTGGAACAGATGGTGTGAGAGGTGTTGCGGGAGCTGAACTTACGATTGAGCTGGCGACACAGCTCGGGCAGGCTGGCGCATATGTGCTGACAAAGGAAAAGGAGCATCAGCCGACGCTGATCGTTGGCTGTGATACCCGTATTTCTGGCGGAATGCTGGCCAGTGCGCTGATGGCGGGTATTTGTTCGGTGGGAGCGAATGCGATTTATGTAGGAGTGCTGCCGACCCCGGCAGTAGCTTATCTGACAAGGAGACACAAGGTGGATGCCGGAGTCGTGATTTCGGCGTCGCATAACCCGATGGAATTTAACGGCATTAAATTTTTCAACGGGGACGGGTATAAGCTGTCAGATGAGCTGGAAGACGAGATTGAGGCGATGATCCGCAATCATATGAAGGATGTGACGCTTCCGATTGGCTCCGGCGTAGGCAGGATTGATTACCGGTTTGATATCCGGGATGAGTATGTGAAGTTTGTGAAAAAGTGTGTGCCTGTGAATCTGAGCGGGCTGAAAATCGTAGCAGACTGTGCGGAAGGAGCTGCATACTATACGTCGGTGAAGGCACTGAGAGAACTGGGAGCAGAGCTGATTCCGATTCATACGAATCCGGATGGGACAAATATCAACGCGAACTGTGGTTCTACGCATATGGATGAGTTAAAAGCGAGGGTAGTCTATGAAAAAGCTGATATCGGGCTTGCGTTTGACGGGGATGCGGACCGGCTGCTGGCCGTCGACGAGCAGGGCAATCTCGTAGACGGGGACCAGCTGATGGCAATCTGCGGTAATTATATGAAGCAGAAGGGGACGCTGAAAAAAGATACCATTGTCGTTACGGTCATGAGCAATCTTGGTTTTACGATTATGGGGCAGAAAAACGGCATTCATGTGGAGAAGACAAAAGTCGGGGACCGTTATGTGCTGGAAAATATGCGGGAAAATGGTTATAATATCGGTGGAGAGCAGTCCGGCCATATTATTTTTCTGGATGACAATACAACCGGAGACGGCCTGCTGAGCGCGCTGCATGTGCTGGAAGTCATGGTGGATACCGGGAAAAAGCTCTCGGAGCTGGCTTCGGTGATGGAGATTTATCCGCAGGCGCTTGTTAACGCAAAGGTGCCGAATCATAAAAAAGAACATTATATGGAATATGCGGAGATCGCAGAGGCAGTGACGCAGCTGGAGCAGAAGTTTCACGGAGAAGGCAGGGTGCTGATCCGGCCATCCGGAACCGAGCCGCTGGTGCGTGTTATGATAGAAGGAAAAAATCAGCAGGAGATCGATCAGGAAGCCAGAAATCTGGCAGATTTAATTACAAAAATCATGTTATAGGGGTAAGAAAGATGGTTAGTCAAAAGGTAAAGATAAAAAATCCTACAGGGCTGCATCTGCGTCCTGCAGGAGTTTTATGTAAAAATGCGATCGAATACGGCTCCGTAATTACATTTAAATATGGCGGAGAAAATATTGCGAATGCGAAAAGTGTTTTAAGCGTACTAGGCGCCTGCATTAAGAGCGGGGATGAAATCGAGCTGATTTGCGAAGGCGAGGATGAAGAGAAAGCTTTAAAAGAAATGGTCAGACTGATCGAGTCCGGACTCGGAGAGTAGACCTGTCCGGACAGAGCAGTCGTCAAAACAGCTACGAAAATAACAAGATTAGGAGAATCAGTCATGAAAAAACTGTTGATCACCGGATGTAACGGGCAGCTTGGACGGGCATTAAATCGGGAATACGAAGGAGAACCGGTACAGATTATCAATACGGATATGCCGGATCTGGATATTACAGATCTGGACGCGGTCATGCAGCGTGTGCGGGAGAAAAGGCCGGATGTGATTATGAACTGCGCGGCGATGACTGCGGTGGACCGGTGCGAGTCTGAATATGAAACAGCGTTTCAGATCAATGCGCTGGGCGCGAGAAATCTGGCTATCGCGGCGCGGGAAACCGGGGCGAAGCTGTTTCAGATCTCTACGGATTATGTATTTTCCGGTGACGCGGACCGGCCATACGTGGAGACGGACCAGCCGGGTCCGCAGAGCGTCTATGGCTCTACGAAGCTGGCAGGCGAACAGTTTGTACGGGATTTTGCAGACCGTTATTTTATCATACGTACGGCATGGCTGTACGGGGAAGGCAAAAATTTTGCCGCTACGATGCTGCGCCTGGCAGAATCGCAAAAACAGGTGCGCGTCGTCGGGGACCAGACCGGAACGCCGACCAGTGCAGGGCAGCTGGCAAAAATGATGCATGTGCTGGAGCCGACGGATAATTATGGTGTGTTTCATGGTACCTGCGAAGGGCAGTGCAGCTGGGCGGATTTTGCCGCGGAGATCTTCCGGCAAGCTGGCAAAGATACAAAGGTGGAATATATTACAACCGGTGAATTTCCGGCTGAGGCAAAGCGTCCGGCGTATTCCGTACTGGAAAATCAGATGCTGCATCTGACGACAGATTTTAAAATGCAGCAGTGGCAGGATGCATTAAGTGTATATTTAAAGGAAATACTATAGCAGGAAGGCGCTTCCTGCTGGAAGATAGAAAAGGAGACGGCATAAAAATGGCTAGGACTTATCTGGTGACAGGCGGAGCCGGGTTTATCGGTTCCAATTATATTCATTATATGTTTCACAAATATGGGGATGAAATCCGTGTGATCAACGTGGATGCACTGACCTACGCTGGCAATCTGGCAAATCTGGAGGATCTGGAGAAAAGGGAGAATTATACGTTTATCAAAGCGGATATTTGTGACAAAGCCGCGATACAGCGTATTTTTGAACAATACGATCCTGACCGTGTCGTGCATTTCGCGGCAGAAACGCATGTAGACCGCAGTATCCGCGATCCGGAGGTGTTTGTCCGGACAAATGTTATGGGTACGGCTGTCATGCTAAACTGTGCAAAAGCAGCATGGGAGCTTGCGGACGGCAGCTTTAAGGAAGGAAAAAAATTCCTGCATGTTTCGACGGATGAGGTATATGGTTCGCTGGAAGAGGATGGCAGTTATTTTTATGAAACGACGCCATATGCGCCGCACAGTCCGTACAGCGCCAGCAAAGCGGGTTCGGATTTTCTCGTAAAGTCTTATGTCGATACGTATCATTTTCCGGCGAATATTACGAACTGTTCCAATAACTACGGTCCGTATCAGTTTCCGGAAAAGCTGATTCCGCTGATGATCCATAATGCGCTGTGCGGGAAAAAGCTGCCGGTCTATGGGGATGGGAAAAATGTCCGCGACTGGCTGTATGTAGAGGATCACGCAAAGGCGATTGATCTGGTGCAGGAAAAAGGACGGCTGGGTGAGACGTACAATATCGGCGGGCATAATGAAAAACAGAATATTGAGATTATTCATACGATTATAGAAACGCTGCTGGAAATGCTGCCGCAGGATGACGCACGCAGAAAACTGGTCAGCACGGATCTGATTACGTATATCGAAGACCGCAAGGGACATGACAGACGGTATGCGATTGCGCCGGACAAGATCCGCTCTGAGATTGGCTGGGAGCCTGAGACGATGTTTAAGGAAGGCATTAAGAAGACGATTGCCTGGTATTTTGAGCATGAAAAATGGATGGAAGATGTAACAAGCGGCGATTATCAGAAATATTATGAAGAAATGTATAAAGGAAACTAAAGGGCTTTGCCTATGATGGAAAACAGGTTTGTTGTACAGGAAGGACATTTTCATATCGCGGATCATAACAGCTATGTGCTGACCGGATGGTATGAGGGTCAGGAGCCAGATGGTACTGACCCGCATGATACTGATCCGGATGCAGGCCTGCAGGGCAGGTTTTCGGTTTTTCTGGACTGTGAACGGCTGGACATACAGGTACTGTGCTTTTCGGATGAGTCTGTGCGGCAAAAGTATATGAAATATGACCAGAAAGTGACGAGGGAATATGTCATCATTGCACATCTGCCGGCACATCTGTCCAGATACCGCAGGCTGTTTTTGTGCCTTGCGGATGGCACCCGTGTCTATGAGCGCCGGGTGTCCCAGCTGCGCAGGCTGCAGGGGCAGCTGAACTACCGGATTACAGGCGTACAGTCTACCGGAGCCAGCTGTGTGATCAACGGGTGGGCCGCTTCGGCAAAACCGGTCAAAATCAATGTCTTTGACCAGACGAAAGAGCCGGTAAAATGTGAGGTCAGTCATTTTCCAAAACCGGACGTCGCCTTGGAATACCGGGAGACGAAACAGCTGTCTGACAGCGGATTCTGCGTCACGATTCCGGTCAATGGCAGAAAGAAAATGCTGCTGCAGATTACGGACGGGGAACATTCCGTGACCAGGGAATTTCGTGCGGTAGATAAAAACCGTCTGCTGCTGTATGTAAAAAAAGCAAATTATTATATGAAACGCAACGGCATCCGCAAAACCTTTGTGCGGGCGGTCAACGAATTGTATGAGCTGGTGGGGGACACCGGCAATTATATGAAGTGGCGCAGGAAAAATATGCCATCGGAAAAAGAGCTGGAGAGACAGAGAAAGACTCCGGTCAGATTCCGGCCTCTGATCTATGTGCTGACGCCATATGAAGATGTACCGTATCTGACGGAAGCGGCAGCTTCCCTGAAAAATCAGACGTATACGCACTGGAAATGGGTCGTCGTATGTACGGCAGAGGAACAGGCAAAGCTGATGGAACGGGTGCGGCCGCAGATACCGCAGGAGCGTCTGCGGGTCATTTCCGCAGAGGTAAAAGAAGATCCGGCTCACCAGACAGCCCGTGCCATTTCAAAAATACTGGCGGATATGCAGCCGGATCAGGCGGAAGGAATGGCGCAGACGAAAAAGCCGCAGGATTTATCGTGGTTTACACTGCTTGCCGCTTCGGATACGCTGGAGCCGGATGCGCTGTACAGTGTCGTACAGATGATGGAAAAGCGGCCGGAGATGGATCTGTGCTATACAGATGAAGATCAGATATCCAGAGATGGAAAGACTTACTGTGAACCGGTATTTAAATCGGACTTTAATATTGACATGCTGCGGGCGACGGATTATACAGGACATCTGATGCTTGTCCGCGAGGATGTGGCGGAAAGGACCGGTCCGTGGAATCCGGCGTATCAGGAGGATGCGTCTTATGATTATATGCTGCGGGCATCGGAAACAGCTGTCTGTACCGGCCATCTGCCGCGTGTGGTTTATCATGCGCGTGAGACAGCCGGCCGTACCCGTTATGCGGGAGAAAAGATTTTAAACGAACACTATAAACGGCTGGGGATACCGGCGCAGGCAGAGCCTTCGCGGACACCCGGTATCTATCATACGATCTGGCAGTGGAAGGAAACGCCGCTGGTATCGATCAATATTCCGAATAAGGATCATATCGGAGATCTGGATACGTGTGTACAGTCCATACTGGCAAAGAGCACCTATCCGAATTATGAAATTGTGATTATAGAAAACAACAGTGTGGAGGACCGCACATTTGCTTATTATAAAAAGCTGCAGGCACAGGACAAAAGAATACGGGTTGTTGTCTGGGAAGATGCGTTTAATTATTCCAGAATTACCAATTTTGGTGTTTCCAGGTCCAAAGGGGAGTATATCCTGCTGCTGAACAATGATACAGAAGTCATGACACCGCAGTTTATCGAAGAGATGCTGGGCTATTGTATGCGTGAGGATGTGGGAATTTGCGGAGCCAGACTGTTTTATTTTGACGATACGATCCAGCACGCAGGCGTGATTGTAGGTCTGGGCGGGATCTGCGGGGAAGGATTCCAGGGATTTCCAAAGGAAAACGGAGGATATCAGAACCGGATTTTCTGCCCGCAGGATTACAGCGCAGTGACAGCGGCATGTCTGATGACGAAAAAAAGCGTCTTTGAGGAAGCGGGCGGTATGGATCCGAAGCTTCAGATCGCGTACAACGATATTGATTACTGCCTGAAAGTCAGGCGCATTGGAAAGCTGGTGGTATACAATCCGTTTGCCATGCTGCACCATTATGAATACAAATCCAGAGGAACGGAAAATACGGCGCAGAAGCTGGCGCGCTATCATCAGGAGGTCGATCTGTTTACAACGAGATGGGCAGATCTGATCAGCGCGGGCGATCCGTATTATAATCCGAACCTGACGCGAAGGTATCAGGATTTTTCCCTCCGAAGGATTGAACTTCTGAAATAAAAAAGAATACCAAAAGGAGATTAGGAGCATGAAAGGGATCATACTCGCCGGCGGTTCCGGCACCAGACTGTATCCGTTAACGAAATCCATATCCAAGCAGATTATGCCGGTATATGACAAACCGATGATCTATTATCCGCTGTCAACGCTCATGCTGGCGGGAATCCGCGAGATTCTGCTGATTTCCACGCCAAGGGATCTTCCGGTTTTTGAAGATTTGTTTGGAGACGGCAGCCAGCTGGGACTGGATATGCATTATGCGGTACAGGAGACACCGCGCGGGCTGGCAGACGCGTTTGTAATCGGGGAGCAGTTTATCGGAACAGATACGGCTGCGCTTGTACTCGGAGATAATATTTTCTATGGACAGAGCTTTTCCAGAGTCCTGCAGCGCGCGGCGGCAATCCAGGAGGGCGCGGTCATTTTCGGGTATTATGTAAAAGATCCCAGAGAGTATGGCGTGGTTGCATTTGATGAAGATGGGATGGCATATTCCATCGAAGAAAAGCCGGAGCATCCAAAGTCCAACTATGCGGTGCCCGGACTCTATTTCTATGACAATGATGTGGTAGAAATTGCTAAAAATGTAAAGCCTTCCGCGAGAGGGGAGATTGAGATCACGTCTGTGAACAGGGAATATCTGAACCGCGGCAGATTAAAGGTAGAGACACTCGGGCGCGGGTTCGCATGGCTGGATACCGGAACGCACGATTCCCTGCTGGACGCGGCAGACTATGTGGCGGCAGTCCAGAAACGGCAGGGGCTGTATGTCTCCTGTATTGAAGAGATCGCGTATAAACGGGGATTTATCGGCCATGACCAGCTGGTGGCACTGGCACAGCCGCTGTTAAAAACCGCGTATGGAAAATATCTGATGGATATTGCGGAAGGTCTGTAGCAGGAAACAGGATCTGTCATCTGTATGAAAAGGCGGATGCATGATCGAAGGTCTGTAACAGGACAGCAGGATAGCAGGATAGAAAAGCTGATAAATGTTATATAGCAGAGAGCTGACATGAGCGCGAAATGAAAACTATGGAATCAGGCTCTGGTCACAGGATGGAAAGGATATCGGAGATGGGGAAGATAACGGTAACGACGTGTGGGATTGAAGGATTGTATGAAATCACGCCGACGGTATTTGGAGATGCACGCGGCTACTTTATGGAGACTTATAACGAACAGGATTTTAAAGAAGCAGGCATTGGCGTGCGGTTTGTACAGGACAACCAGTCGGCTTCGAAAAAGGGCGTGCTGCGGGGACTGCATTTTCAGATTCACTATCCGCAGGACAAGCTGGTACGGGTGATCCGCGGAGAAGTATTTGACGTGGCAGTCGATCTGCGCAAAGGCTCGAAGACTTACGGAAAGTGGCATGGCGTCTGTCTGTCAGAAGAAAATAAAAAACAGTTTTTTATTCCGAAGGGGTTTGCGCATGGATTTTTAGTGCTGTCAGATTATGCGGAGTTTGCATATAAATGTACGGATTTTTATCATCCGGATGACGAAGGCGGACTGATCTGGAACGATCCGGATATCGGAATCGAATGGCCGCTGACGGATGATATGGAGCTGCTGATGGCAGACAAGGACAGACAGTGGGGCAGCTTCGCGGCATTTACGGGTAAGGAAGTTTAGGGATGCTTGAAAAAAAGATCGGAAATGTACGGCTGTATGTGCCGGATGAGGACGTCTGGAACCGTCCGGCTGCTGATGAGGAGGAGAAGCAGCTGCTGGAAATCGTACAGTCGCAGGATCATGAGGACTATCATGCGCAGATCACGGCGCGAAAAAGCTGGACGGTGATGTATCAGCTGGCAGAGTCCAGAGCAAATCTGATCGGATGGTTAAAGCTGAAGGAGCATGCCAGCGTGCTGGAGGTGGGCGCCGGATGCGGGACGGTTACTTCGGCGCTGCTGGAAAAGGGCGCGGTTGTGACCTGTCAGGAAGAAAATAGTATTTACTGCCGGTGCAACGCGCTGCGGCACAAAGACCATCCGCTTGTGATCCATGTGGCTTCTCCTGGCCAGTGTGAGGCGCGGCTGGGTCAGTATGATGTGATCACGGTACTGGATGTGCCGCTGACCGGGCAGGATGCGGAGCCGCTGCTGCGTATGCTGCGCAGGCATCTGAAGCCGGATGGCATGCTCGTGCTTGCGGCAAAAAATAAATTTGGATTAAAATACTGGGCTGGCAATAAGGAGATGTATACGCATACGTATTTTGCCGGGCTGGAAAATAACGGGGTCCGGCTGTATTCCAAAGAAGGACTGGGCCGGCTGCTGTATCAGACCGGATTTGAACAGCAGGAATTTTACTATCCGTATCCGGACGAACGGTTTGCGCTGGATATTTATTCGGACCGTTATCTTCCGAAAAAGGGAGATCTGAATTATAATATCGTAAATTATGAAGATGACCGGATGCTGTTATTTGATGAGCAGAAGGTATTTGACAGTATTATCGAAGAAGAAAAATTTCCGTTTTTTGCGAATGCGTTTTTATGTCTGGCAGGAGCGCAGGGACAGGCTTCCCTGACGCAGGAAACGGTTTATGCAAGATATGCCTGTGACCGCAGCAGGGAATACGCGGTCTGTACGCAGATCACCGGAAAGGATGTGCGTAAATATGCGGTGTATCCGCAGGGGGCCGCGCATATCGGGCATATCTTACAGGCATATGAAAAGCTGCGTGCGCAGTATGCGGGTACGAGGCTGCGGTTTAACCGGTGTATCCGCAGGCAGGCTGCGGACGGCAGCATCTATGCGGAGTTTGAGCTGCTGCGGGAAAAGGCGCTGCAGGAGCAGGCAGAGCAGGCAGTTATTGCCGGAAGGATGGAGGACGTATCGGACATGCTGCGTACGCTGATCCGGCTGATCCGTGATCCGGATCAGAAAAACAGTAAGGTATTTGAAATGACGGGTGCGTTCCGGGAGGTATTTGGGAAAGATCTGCAGGAAGACGCCCTGCGGGGGACGGTCTGCAGTGAGATTTCCGATATTGATCTGATTCTGCCGAATATTCTGGCCGGGGAGGACGGGATCTGGCATGTAATCGATTATGAGTGGACCTTTTTCTTTCCGGTACCGCAAAACTTTATTATTTACCGGACGCTGTTTTTTTTAAATCACGAAAATCCGGACCGGAAAGAGCTTTCGATGGAGCGTCTGCTGGAATTTGCCAAAATTCCGCAGAAAGAGGCTGCCGTATACGCGCAGATGGAAGCGGCTTTTCAGCGGTATGTGACCGGAGGACTGGTTCCTTACCGGGAGATGGTGAATCTGATGAAACGCAGATTTTTTAATGTGACACAGCTAAAGGCAGATTATGACCGTGTGGTAGCGCAGAATGAGATGTTAAAAGGGCAGGGCCTGTGGAAGGCAGTCCGGAAAATAAAGAAAAAACTGACAGGAAGCTGATCTGCCTGAAGGAGCATGCGATGCAAGATACAAATTCGAAAGAGCAATATAAACGTTTTATTATGCTGCTTGGCACCATACTGATTGTGGCGGTGCATACGGCGATGTTTGCCTGTCTGTGGTATAACTACTATGCGAACAGGGAACTGAAAAGTATGCGGAAATATTTTAAATATTTTTACTTTTACCGGAGAGGACACTGGACGATCATTGTCCTGTATGCGCTTGTGCTCATTTTGTTTATGAAGGTGCTGGGAGGATTCCGTGTCGGTTATCTGCGGAATCTGGATGTGCTGTATTCGCAGATTTTATCGGTGTGCGCGACGAACGCGGTGGAATATCTGCAGCTGGCGCTGATTGCAAAGCGCTGGAAGTTTTTATGGTTTTCTTCACCGATGCTGGCGCTGTCGCTGCTGCAGATCGTGGTCGGAGTCGTCTGGATTATCGCGATGCGCAGTGTCTATGCCAGACTGTATCCGCCGCATGAGATGCTGCTGATTTATGGGGAGATCAGTCCGAAAGCGCTGATCCGCAAGCTGCAGTCGCGGGGAGATAAGTATCAGGTAAAAGAAACGATCCATTTAAAAGCAGGCATGAAAAAGATTCTGGACAGGGTTGCAAAGCATGAGTCTGTGATTATCGGGGATATTCCGTCTCATGAGCGTAATGAGGTGTTAAAGTTCTGTTTTCAGCATAACATCCGCTGCTATTCAGTGCCGAAGATATCGGATATTATGATTATCAGCGCATCGGAAATCGACCTGTTTGATTCCCCGCTGCTGTTGTTCCGCAATCAGGGGATGACGTTTGGGCAGAGTTTTTTAAAGCGTGCGATGGATATTGTGATCGGACTGGCAGGATGTATTCTGGCGTCTCCGGTTATGCTGCTGATCGCAGCTGCGATTAAGCTGTATGATGGGGGTCCGGTGCTGTATTCCCAGGAGCGGATTACGAAAAACGGCAGGCCGTTTCAGATCTATAAGTTCCGCAGCATGATCGTAGAATCGGAAAAACGGGGCGCGAGGCTGGCCAGCGAGCATGACGACAGGATCACTCCTGTCGGAAAGGTGATCCGCAGACTGCATGTGGACGAGCTGCCGCAGCTGTTTAATGTGCTGATCGGGGATATGTCTTTTGTAGGGCCGCGGCCGGAGCGGGAAGAGATCACGAAGGAATATGAGCAGAGCATCCCGCAGTTCCGGTTCCGTCTGAAAGTAAAAGCCGGTCTGACCGGATATGCGCAGGTGTACGGGCAGTACAATACCGTACCGTATGACAAGTTAAAACTGGATTTGACATATATTGAAAATTACTCCCTCTGGCTGGATCTGAAGCTGATTCTGCTGACGGTCAAGATCCTGTTCCAGAAGGAAAAGTCTGAGGGTGTGGAGGACAGCCAGAAGACAGCGCTCAGGACGGCGCCGGATCTGAAGCGGCAGGGAAAATAAATTTCTGACGGGAATACAGCCATGTCAGCAAGAACAGATACGGGTTATACCGTCAGACCAGAAAAAGCAGACCGAATGGCAGCAGAATGGTAATAGGATGACATAGCAGAATGAATAATAAGGTACAAAGACAGGACAAATCAGAACAAAACAGCAGACCGCAGGAGAGCACACCGCTGATCTCTGTGGTGATGCCCGCGTATCAGGCGGCAGCTTATATCGGACAGGCGGTTGCATCCGTATGCGCGCAGACTTGTGGGCAGCCGTGGGAGCTGCTGGTGATCGACGACTGCTCGACGGACCATACGGCAGATGTGATGCGCGCCTGTCAGTCCGATCCGCGGATCCGGTACGTGCGTCGCAGAAACAATCACGGACCTGCCAGTGCGCGCAATCTTGGGATTTCGTTAGCGCGTGGGAAATATATCGCGTTTCTGGATGCGGATGACTGGTGGGACGCGGATAAATTAAAGCTTCAGATGGAATGTATAAGGAAAACAGGCGCGGTCTTATGCTGTACCGGCAGGGAGCTGATGCAGCCGGATGGAAGTCCGTTGGGAAAAAGCATCGGCGTACCGTCCCGGATCACGTACCAGATGCTGCTGCGGACGAATGTCATCCCGTGCGGGTCAGTCGTGATGCGGCGGGATGTGGCGCAGGAGTTTGGATTTGTGGCTGACCGGTATCATGAAGATTATATTTTGTGGCTGCGGGTACTGAAAAAATACGGGACTGCGGCAGGCGTGGATGTACCTGCCCTCAAATGCAGGCTGAGTGCGGGCGGGAAGTCCAGAAATAAATGGAAATCCGCACAGATGCAGTACGGTTCTTACCGCTATCTTGGATATGGGCGGCTGCAGTCGTTTTATTATATGATTTTTTACACCCTGCATGGATTTTGGAAGTATCTGGGATAAAAAGGAGTACTAAAATTGAACCGATTGATCAGTGATGTAAAAAAATACAGAAAATATACCATATATGCGGCAAAATCCGAGTTAAAGTCCGAAGTCGCCAACTCGCATCTGAGCTGGATGTGGTGGATTCTGGACCCGCTGCTGTTTATGATTGTTTACTCGTTTGTGGCGGTGATTGTATTTCAGAAAGGGGAGCCGTATCTGCCAGTGTTTATCTTTATCGGCTACAACAGCTGGAACTTTTTTTCCGCTTGTCTGCGCCAGAGCGTAAAGCTGGTAGCGGCCAACAAGCCGATTGTATCCAAAGTGTATATACCAAAGTTTATACTGATCTTTGTGAAACTATGTTCCAACGGATTTAAGATGATGATTGCGTTTTCCATTGTCGTTGTGATGATGATCGGCTATCGGGTGCCGGTGGACTGGAAAGCGCTGCTGATGCTGCCGCTGTTTGTCGTGCTGGTAGTAGTGACCTTTGCGTTCAGCAGCGTGCTGCTGCACTTTGGCGTATACGTCGAGGATCTGGCCAATGTGGTGACGGTAGTGCTTAAGCTGCTGTTTTATCTGACGGGAATTTTTTATTCCATCCGCAACCGTGTGCCATACCCGTACAGCAGTCTGCTGCTAAAGTGCAATCCGATGGCGCTGATCGTGGATTCCATGCGTCGGGTGCTCATCTATCAGGAGATGCCGGAGTGGGGCGCGTTACTGGCATGGTTTGTCATCGGGATCGTATTGTCAGTGGTCGGGATACGCAATATTTACCGGCATGAAAACAGTTATGTAAAGGTGATGTAAAATTGAGAGTGGGAAAGTGGACAAAACGGTATGGATATGGCAAATGAACGCAACAAAGAATGTGCAATCGAAGTATCAGATTTAAAAATACGCTATAAGTGCCTGAACCGGATATCCATAAAAAACAGCCTGTTCAGCCTGAAAAAGTCTCAGGTGGATGTATTTGAAGCGGTCAGGGGAGTTTCCTTTCAGGTGCCCAAAGGAGAGATCATGGGCATCGTCGGCAAAAACGGGAGCGGCAAATCGACGCTGCTGCGCGCGATTGCCGGTATTTTTGCGGCGGATGAGGGTACGATTGATCTGCATGGACATACGATATCCCTGCTGTCGATCGGCGTAGGATTTCAGAAAAAGCTGACCGGAAGGGAAAATATTTTTTTAAGCGGGATGCTGTTAGGGTTCAGCGAAGAGCAGATTTTATCCAAAATAGATGAAATTATCGATTTTTCCGAGCTGGAGGATTTTATTGATAAGCCGGTCCGCACGTATTCCAGCGGTATGTATTCCAAGCTGGCATTTTCGATTACGGCAGTGCTTGAGACAGAGATTATGCTGATCGATGAGGTGCTGAGTGTCGGGGACGTGCGGTTTAAGAAAAAAAGCTATGCCAAAATGAAAGAGCTGATTACAAATGAGGAACGGACGGTTATGATTGTGTCTCATAGTACGGAGACACTGGAAAAGCTGTGCGATACGATATTATGGCTGCATGAGGGCAGGATCAAGATGCAGGGAAGTACGGGGGAGGTGCTGCCGCTGTATAATGATTATATGTCATAAAGCCTGTGTTTTCATTATTTTTTCATTTAACTATGAAAAAATAAGAGATTGCCAGCAGGGCTGAATCAGAAGATCCGGAAAGGAGAACAATATGCAGGTGTTATTCAGTATAGGGATTCTGGCGCTCAGCATCCTTGTATATGATTTGCTGGGAAGAGCATTCTGTATCAGATGCCGCTTTCATCCGGTACTGCCGGAGCGGATCTGTATTGGATTTTTTTTATATTTTGCGTTATTTCAGATCGTAGCGGAGATTCTGATCCTGACAAAACAAAGACTGCATGTGCTGGGAAATATCTGGCTGGCGCTGCTGGCTGTGCTGCTTGCGGGCGCGGCAGCGGTTGTTATAAAAAATGCGAAACAGGACAGCTCCGGGCGCAGGCAGGCGGCTTCTGTGTTAAGTATCCGGCCATCCAGAGCTGTCCGGATGCTGTCTGCGCTGATGGTGGCGGCGGTCTTTTGCGAATGTGTGTCAGCAGTACTGATGCAGCGCAGGATCGGCTGGGACTTTGCCTATTATATCGGGAATATGACGACGTCTGTAGCGACGGATACGATGTATCTGTATGATGGCAGCAGCGGACTTTTGCGCAGGCATATGGAAATGCGGTATGCGCTGTCGTCGTTTTATATGAATACGGCATGGATCAGCCAGATGACAGGGATTTCCGCGCTCGTGCTGCAAAAATATATGGCAGGCGTTTTGTGTGTGCTGCTGACCAACGCGGTAGTATACAGCTTTGCGATGGAAGTGTTTCAGAAGGACCGGAGGAAAACGGCTGTGCTGGTGACGATTACGATCGTGCTGACGATCTTCTGGGATGTCTATGATACGACGGCACAGTTTCTGATGCTGAGAAATTATGAGGCAAAGGCGTATTGTGCCAATGTCATCCTGCCGATGGTCTGCTACCTGCTGTACCGGATCTGGAAAGACAGCGCGGATGTAAGAAACTGGATCGAGCTGTTTCTTGTATCCTTTGCCAGCGTGGCTGTCTCTATGTCTTCACTCGTGCTGGTGCCGGCGCTGATCGCGCTGATGCTGCTGGCGCATCTTCTGGCTGAACGGCAGTGGGATGCCGCGCTGATTCGTCGCGGAATTGTGTGTATGATGCCAAATGTATGCTACTTTGCTGTATATTTTGCTTCAGTAAGAGGCTGGCTGGTCGTGGAGGTATAGGATGACTGATATTTTTATGCAGTATCATGGAGACTCGCTGTATCTGGCGGCATTTGCAGTCAGTCTGGCGCTCCTGTGGTGGAAAGAGTACAGGACAAAGCAGGGAAAAACCGGGAAAAAAGCAGTCACAGCGGTCATTTTGTCTGTTGTATTTGTATTTAACGGGGCTGCTTACCGGATCGTGGGCCGGGTTACTGATACCACGAGCTATTACCGGTTTTTCTGGATGCTTCCGGTGCTGTTTGTGATCGCTTATCAGCTGACAGAATATCTGACAGACGGCAGAACGATGCACAAGGTACTGGCTGCGCTGGCATTCGCAGGATGTCTGGCGGCAGGCGCCAATCTGTTTTTTTTAAACAGGGACAACATCAGTCGTCCGCATAATCCTTATGGACTGGACCCGGATGCCATAACGATCGCCGATGAGATTATGGCAGACTGGAACAGCCGTCCGCAGCAGAAGGAAGATGAACAAGGGCAGGAACAGCCCGCAGTGGCTTTTGACATGTATCTGGAATACCAGGTACGTACGTACGAACCGCGTATCGTATGGGCAATCTCGCGGCATGCTTATCTGTATCAGGCAAAAAATGGCTATGATGGAAAAAAATATGTCCGCCAGCAGCATATGATCGCGGCGGTGAACGAAGGAATCAAAAAGGACAAACGTGCGCTTCGGCGAAGTCTGGATAAAAGCGGCGTGGATTATCTGGTAATCCGTTCGGCATTTGATATGGACAGCTATCTGGCTGATATTTCTGTAGTGCCGGTCGCGCAGAGCGAGAATTATACTTTATATAAAGTCAGTTCATAAGAATGGATCATACAGCCGGCCTGTCCATGCGGATGACCGCTGTATGGAAATGAAAGAAAGGATATGTGTGGATGATCAAAGTATATATTTGTCCAAAATGCGGCTGGATGCGGACAGTATCCCGCAGGAAAAATGTGGAATGCTACAAATGCGGGGAACAGGAAATGTTTCAGGTCAAACTTACATATGATAAGTACAGTGAAATGTCATTGAAAGAGCGGGAGGATTATTCAGACAGCTGGCTGTATATCCACCTGAGAAATCTAAAGGAGCAAAATGTATAGAAAAGACAACGCCGGCTGGGCCAAGCATCTGGACTTTACGATACTGGATATTCTGCTGCTGCAGCTGGCATTTATCACAGGATATATTATGCGTCACGGCTGGATGAATCCATATGCCAGTGAGCCATATTTGCGTCTGGCAGTCATCCTCATACTGCTGAATCTGTGCGTTGTGTTTTTTAAGGAATCTTATTCAGATATTATCAAGCGCGACGCGTTTACGGAGCTGGAGGAGGTAGCAGCGACCTGTACGATTATATTTGTCGGCATGCTGGTATATCTGTACGCGGCTAAAATGTCGGCGGTATATTCCAGAGAAAGTCTGTTTACTTTCTGGGTGATGTCGATCATTTATGAATATGTGGTACACTGTATTTATAAACAGCTGCTGCGCAATTATATAAAAAAAAGGCGGAGCAAGGCGGTCATGATCATACTGACAATGGACCGTTATGCGGAGGAATGCGTGCGGGATTTTGAGCATGACAGATACCGGGATTTTGAAGTCTGCGGAATTGTGATCGTGGACCGTCCGCGTAAAGGAGAGACTGTGCGCGGCGTGCCGGTCGTGGCGAATGCGGATGATTTTTACGAATATGTCCGTACCCATGTGGTGGACGAGGTATTTATCAACGGCAATACGAGGGATTCCAGCGAAGCACTCGCCAATCAGCTGATTGAATATGGAATTACCGTTCACTTTAACCTGATTCCCCAGACTGCCCTGATGCCGAACAAGGTGCTGGAAAAATGTGGCAATTATATGGTACTGACGACAAGCATGCATATCGCGTCGCCGCCGGAGATGTTTTTCAAGCGTGTGATGGATATCGCGGGCAGTCTGGTAGGGCTGGTATTTGCGGCTGTTGCTTTTGTGATCTTTGCTCCGGTCATTAAAATACAGTCGCCAGGGCCTGTTCTGTTTTCGCAGGAGCGGGTCGGCAAAAATGGCCGTATCTTCCGTATTTACAAATTCCGCTCGATGTATGTGGACGCGGAAGAGCGCAAGACAGAGCTGATGGACTGCAATGAGATGGATGGCCTGATGTTTAAGATGACGGATGATCCAAGAATCTTTCCGGCCGGCCATTTTATCCGTAAATATTCGATTGATGAGCTGCCGCAGTTTTGGAATGTTTTAAAAGGAGAGATGAGTCTGGTCGGCACACGGCCCCCGACGATCGACGAAGTAGAGCATTACCAGCTGCATCACAGGGGCAGGCTGGGGATCAAGCCCGGTCTGACAGGTATGTGGCAGGTCAGCGGACGCAATGATATTACAGACTTTGAAGAGGTGGTGGCTCTGGATACCCGTTATATTTCCGAATGGTCGCTCAGTCTGGATATCAAAATCCTGCTGCGGACGATACAGGTCGTCCTCTCCGGAGATGGTTCAAAATAAAAACAGGCAGAATGCAAAAGGAGGTTGCTGTTAAATGAAACGGGTATCTGTAGCGATGGCCGTATACAATGGTGAGAAATATTTAAAACAACAGCTGGATTCCATCCTGCCGCAGCTGGGACGGCAGGATGAGGTCGTGATCTCGGATGACGGCTCCACAGACGATACGATAAAGATCATAAAAGCTTATCAGGCTGATGATGCAAGGATCCGTCTGATTTCTGGTCCGCGGCTTGGGATTAAACAGAATATCGCGCACGCGGCCGGACAGACAGCAGGCAGATACATCTTTCTTTCCGATCAGGATGATGTATGGAAACCGGACAAAGTAAGACGGGTACTGGACGTATTCCGTGAAAAAAAATGTCATGTGGTAGTCCATGACTGTATCGTGACAAACGCAGATCTGACGCAGGTGCTGTATCCGTCTTTTTTTGCATACCGCGGGTATGGGACGGGGATGTGGCGCAATATATGGAAAAATAAATACATCGGCTGCTGCATGGCGTTTGAGCGCGGACTTCTGCCCTTTATTCTGCCAATACCGGATGATATCCAGATGCACGATCAATGGATCGGCGTGATCAACGACAGGCACAGGGGCGGGTGCGTGTTTTTAAAAGAGCCGCTGTTATATTACCGCAGGCATGAGGAAACAGTATCTGATTTTGGCACCAATACGATTCCGGTCATGATAAAAAACCGGCTGAGACTGATGTACCGTCTGATAGGAAGATAGTACAGGCTACAAATGCAGAAAGGGAAGGGAAATGAGCGCATCGAAAAGGAAAAAGAAAAAACACAGAATAATTATTTTTACCGTAGAGATTCTGTTGCTGCTGGCCGCACTGGCGGGACTGTTTATCTGGTCCAAATTTCAGAAGCTGGACCGTCAGCCGGATATGATCGGTACCGAAGATATTATCAATGAAGATATGGACCAGTCCGTACAGGAAGTGTTAAAGGGCTATACGAATATCGCGCTGTTTGCGCTGGATAACCGTTCCAACGGCAGCTTTGAGGCTGGCAACAGTGATGTGATTATGATTGCAAGTATCAATAACGATACGAAAGAAGTCAGACTTGTATCCGTATTCCGGGATACGTTTTTGAATGTGAGTGATGACAGCTCGTATAATTTCCGCAAGGCAAATTATGCTTATAATAAAGGCGGTGCAGAAGAAGCCGTAAGAATGTTAAACCGTAATCTCGATCTGGATATTGAAGATTATGTTGTTGTAGATTTTCAGGCCGTGACGGAAGCAATCGATCTGCTGGGCGGCATTGAAGTGGAAATTGACGCGGGAGAAGCAAAATGGATGGATTTTTATATTAATGAGACTGCGGCTGTGACCGGACATGAAGCACACTCCATCACACAGCCGGGTACCTATACACTGGACGGTGTGCAGGCGACCTCATACTGCCGGATCCGCTATACAGCCGGAGATGACTTTAAACGTGCCCAGAGACAGCGCGAGATTATATCCAAGATGGTAGCCAAAGCAAAGCAGTCCGATTTGCTGACGATCAACAAGATCATCGATTCCGTGCTGGATGATATCAGTACGAATTTTACAGCAGGGGAAATGGTCTCCCTTGCCTCACAGCTGATGAATTATGAGCTGGCAGACACGACCGGATTTCCATTCCGTCTGACGACGACAACGCTCGGCAAAAAAGGCTCCGTTGTCGTACCATGCGATCTCGTGACAAATGTAACAGATCTGCATAAATATTTATTTAACGATTATAATTATACGCCTTCCAATACGGTGACAAGCTTTAGCCAGGCGATCGTTACAGAAACAGGCAAAGGGCTGGACGACGCGGAAAGTACCGGAGTGGAAGCAGATCATTATACAAACGAAGGACAGTCAGCCGGCACGGAATCTGACACAGCTGCATCAGACACAGCTGCGGAATAGGAGGTGTAGCGGATATTGGGTGGCACAAAGAAAAAGAAACATAAAAAACGCAAGATACTCATATTCGTCATCGAGATCATCCTGCTGCTTGTACTGCTGGCAGTGCTGTTCGTCTGGTCCAAGTTCCAGCGGATTGAGCACGTAGACAACATCGAAACAGAAGACGTGGTCAACGAGGATCTGGGCCAGACGACGCAGGAAGTATTAAAAGGCTTCACGAATATTGCCGTATTTGGTCTGGACAACGAAAAAAGCGGCGTGTTTACATCCGGCAACAGCGATATGATTATGATTGCCAGCATCAATAACGACACAAAGGAAGTGAAAGTCGTATCGGTGTACCGGGATACGTATCTGAATGTCGGCACAAACGAAGACCGCTATTTCTGGAAAGCCAATTATGCCTATAACCACGGCGGGCCGGAACAGGCAGTGCGGATGCTCAATCAGAATCTGGATCTGGACATTGCGGATTATGTAGCCGTGGACTTTTACGCGGTCTGCAAAGTCATTGATCTGCTGGGCGGACTGGAGATCAACGTGGAAGAAGGAGCGATGATGAAAGAGATCAACATCTACATCGCAGAGACAGCCGCGTATACCGGACTCGAGCCGCATATGGTCGAACACGCAGGCGTACAGCTTCTGGACGGTGTGCAGGCAACCGCATACTGCCGCATCCGCCACGACGCCAACGACTTCCGCCGCGCCCAGCGTCAGAGGGAAGTCCTGTCCAAGATGATTGAAAAGACAAAATCCTCGGATATTTTTACGATCAACAAGATTATAGACGCCGTGCTGGACGATATCAGCACCGACCTGACACAGATGCAGATGGTCTCTATGGCATCCCAGCTGCTGAATTATGAACTGGCCGGTACGACCGGATTTCCATTTGATCTGTATACATTTGATCTGTCCAGAAAATATATAGTAGCGCCATGCGATCTGGAGAACAATGTGAAAAAGCTGCATGAATATCTGTTTGGGGAGTATGATTATCAGCCTTCTCCTACCGTGCTGGATTTAAGCCGCGCGATTGCGGAGGATACCGGAAAGGGTGTCGGGGATGAACAGGTGACGGGGGTGTCGGAGGATCATTATGCTCCGGAGTGATACATTTTGGGGAGGAATTATAAGTATGTAATATAAATAAAGGGAGGCCCCTGCAATGGCAAGAACAGCAGCAATCGGAATACAGGATTTTAGTGTTTTAATTGAGAAAAACTGTTTTTATGTGGATAAGACCTGTTTTATAAAAGACTGGTGGGAAAATGAAGATACCGTAACCCTCATTACCCGTCCGCGCAGATTTGGGAAGACACTGATGATGAGCATGCTGTATCATTTTTTTTCTGCCAGCCAGACAGGCAGAGGGGAGCTGTTTGCACGGTTGGATATCTGGAAAGAGGAGAGATATCAAAAGCTTCAGGGAACTTATCCGGTGATCTTTTTAAGCTTTGCGAATGTAAAGTGTGATAATTTTAAGGAAACATATGATGTTATCTGCAGGCTTATCGCGCGTGAATACCGCAGATATGTATATATTCTGGAGGATGATCGTTTTCTGGAAGCTGACAGAAGACAGTACGATCGTATTATGGAAGGGGATGCGGATCCTGCGGATCTTCGTGCGTCCCTGAATCTGCTTTCTGAGTATCTGTATCGCTATTATGAGAAAAAAGTGATTATTTTACTGGATGAATATGATACGCCGATGCAGGAAGCGTATGTAAACGGGTACTGGAAAGAATTAATTGATTTTATGAGAGGGCTGATGAATGCTGCTTTTAAGACAAATTTTTATCTGGAACGCGCAGTTATGACGGGCATTACAAGGGTCAGCAGGGAGTCCGTATTTTCAGATTTAAATAACCCTGCAGTTGTCACGACTACTACCAGGCTGTATGAGACAGCTTTTGGATTTACGGAAGATGAAGTATGCCATGCGCTGGAAGAGTATGGACTGCAGGATGAAAAAGAAGGGGTAAAACAGTGGTATGACGGATTCCGGTTCGGGGATTGCGATCATATTTATAATCCGTGGTCGGTGATTCACTTTCTAAGATTTCGCGAGTATTCTGCATACTGGGCAAATACCAGTTCGAATAAACTGATTGGAAATCTGATTCAGAAAGGAAGTCAGAAGGTCAAAATTGTAATGGAAGATTTCATGAAAGGCAGGCCTTTTCGTACCATATTGGATGAACAGATTGTTTTTGAGCAGCTGGGGCAGAGTGAACATGCAATATGGAGCCTGCTTCTGGCAGGCGGATATCTGAAAGTAGTGGACTGCAGATGGAATAAAAGGCATAAAAAAGAGTATACATTAGATATTGTGAATTTAGAAGTACGGCAAATGTTCGAAGATATGTTTTTGAACTGGTTTTCTGTTTGTGGTGCCGACAGGCAGCTTTGACTCTGAAAGTATGCCATCGGAAAAGACAGAACCGGAACGTTTTTATCACGGACTTGTTCTGGGGTTAATGATTGGTCTGGCGGACAGATATGTATTGACATCCAATCGTGAGAGTGGGTTTGGGAGATATGATGTACTTT
The DNA here is from genome assembly GCA_947653505.1 of uncultured Eubacterium sp. Next base: position 494 of record CANTHI010000004.1, on the reverse strand, counting down.
TAGAGCCTGAGAATCATGAAGATGATGGTATCATTCTGGAATTTAAAGTATATGACCATCAGGAAGAATCGGGACTGTCAGCTACAGCAGATTCTGCGCTCAGGCAGGTGATTGATAAAAAATATGAGACTGCTTTAAAGTGCAGCAGGGAAAAGATCCGGATCTATGGGTTTGCATTCAAAGGAAAGAAGGTATTGATTGATGGGGGTTATATCCGGGAAGCTGAAGCCAGACTGATGAGCAGATGAATAACGGGCGCCCTGTCAAAAGCATGAGGGATGGCAGGCCGCATAAATGAACGATTTGATACAGGTTTGCCGGATATTCGAAAACCTGCAGCCAGCAGTTATATGTAACGCTTTAGAAAACCAGCTGGAGGGAACCAGTTCTATAGGCGCGAACTTAAGTGGAAAATGCAACAATTTACATAAAAGTGATACATTCTGGCTACGCGGACGCTGGGAGAGGAAATTTGCCCCGTCTGCTGTGTCCGC
>CANTHI010000003.1 GCA_947653505.1 uncultured Eubacterium sp. | reverse complement strand
ATTAAATTCCAGAAAACTTAACCCTTTTTCCATACGCTGTTTGTAGCACTCTGCCTGCGATTTTTCAGCTGTCCAGCTCGTAAACACATTATTTTTCAAAAGCTGCTGTGTGATCGTACTCGCGCCTTCCCGAAAATGAAATCCGGCTGCAATTCCTCTGATGCCAGCGCGGATAATGCCTTTTATATCAATCCCGTTATGTTCACGAAATCTGGCGTCTTCAATGGCAATAAACGCATTCTGCAGATTTTTGGGGATCTCATCAATCGTAACATATACGCGGTTTGAACCGGATGCTACCAGAGTCGCCGTTGTATTCCCTTTCGAATCCAGTATCGTAGACAGATATCCGGTCGGAGTCGCGTCAATATCCTTAATGCCCGGCGACGCGGCAAGTATACCCTGATAAGCTCCATATCCCGCACCGCCGATACATACAGCCAGTGCAAATATCAGTATCAGAGCCAGTTCATATAGCAGAGTGGTGCATTTTCTTCCGATTTTTCCTTTTTTTGCTATGATCTCCCTGCGCTTTTTTTTCGTGCTTTCTTTACTGAAATTCATGAAAGACCTCCTGTAACTACCAGCCTGCAGAAAACTGCGGATTCCTTAAGCTGATTGTATTATAGCAGATTCTTTCCATCTTGTAAAATAAAATACTGGAAGAAAGCAGGATACTGTTACCTTGCTTCATCCGCCTTCTTCCTGTCCCGGCTCCTTTTGATCATCGTATACACCGGATGCCGGAGTCCTTCCCGGCTTTTTTCCAGCCATTCCACACGGCTTTTCAGCTCGCGGTTTTCCTCTGCCAGCCGCATGCAGCATGCTCCGACAAAGCGGATGAGATCGTCCTGCATATAAGGATTATTTTTTTCCCATTTCGGGATATCTTTCCATGACAGATCAAACAACTCCTCTTCGCCAAAATATTCTTCCGCTACCTCCCGGTTCTCTTCCTGATACTGCTCCATAAACGCCTCGGCTTCTTCCTTGGAAAACATCTCGCACGGATAATTTTCCCCGGATAAATCTGCGTAGGTAAGCAGCGCCTGTCTGAAAAAACTGTGTAACGCCGGATTCATGCCTGGCATGCCATTCAGCACCCGCTGGATTTCGTGCGTGTTTCCCCCCAGCCTGGTGTTTTTTTCCGTCTGCGCGATCTGAAATTCATCCGTCAGCTCCAGCCCGGCCGCCTGTAGAAAATCCGCGTATATGGATCCGCCTGTAAACCGTTTTGGTTCAAACCGTCTGACGATGAGGTTCTTCTTTCCAAAAAAAGCTGCAAGCTTTTTTAGATGCGTAGCGTATTTCATTTTATTGATGCTGACCAGATCATTGACATAGTCTTTCCACGGTGTCGCCGCACTATTTCCAATCCCGCTTTTGACCATCTGGTTCCATCCGGAGATCAGATACATATCCTGTCTTCTTAAATAGACAATGATCTTTATCCGGAATCCGCCTTCCTTTGCCTCTGCTTTCAGCGCGCGCCACATCGTAATCCTTTGTTCGTAATTTGCAGACCAGATTCCTTCATCTGAAACGATAATTTTATCATACGTACGGAACAGTTCATGAATTTTGTCCATCCCTTCCCGAAAAATACCATTTTGTGTATCCGCTGCTTCTTCCAGCAGAAAGCGGGCATTTCTTCTTTCCGAAACATCCGGATAACGGTATGGAAATAACGGATAGCAATATCCTTTCTGGTTCAAAACTTCCTGATTATCAATCAGAAAACTTTGAATCGCAGTCGTTCCTGTTTTTGTCGTGCCGACATGTACATAAAGTATTTTTTTCATCCTACGCTCCTTCCATATGATCGCTCAGTCTCCGGCATCCCGAAGCAGGATCCTTCTACATTGTAAATCAGATTCCATATTTTTCTAACCCGGCCAGTACGCTGCGTACACTTTCTTCTATGCCAGCCTTACTCGTATCAATCATTATCTCCGGATGCTCCGGTGCCTCATACACACTTGTCACTCCGGTAAATTCCGCTATCTTCCCCGCTCTCGCTGCCTGATACAGTCCCTTGACATCACGCCTTTCGCATTCTTCGAGCGGTGTACTCACATAGATTTCTATAAACGCATCCCCGATAATCCGGCGCGCAGCCAGACGGTCTTCCCGATACGGAGAAATAAAAGACGTAAGTACGATCAGTCCCGCGTCATTCATTAATTTTGCAGTTTCTGCAATCCTGCGGATATTCTCCACCCGGTCCTCTTTGGAAAATCCCAGATCCCGGTTCAGCCCAAAACGTACGTTGTCGCCATCCAGCAGCATAGTATGTCTTCCCTTTGCCGCAAGCTGCTGCTCCAGCGCGTTTGCAAGCGTAGATTTCCCAGAGCCTGACAATCCTGTCAGCCACAGAACCGCGGCTTTCTGCCCCAGCAGCTTTTCCCTGTACTCCCTGGTAATATCCATAGTATGCCATGTAATCTGGCGTTCATCCTTCTTTCCGGTTTCTTTAGCTTCGTTTTTTTCTTTATTCATCATTTCTTTATTCATCATTTCTTTGTCCGGAATTTCTTTGTCCGGAATTTCTTTATCTAAAATTTCTTTGTTACAGATTTCTTTTTCCTGCCAGTCTTTTGTACTGTCATCCATGTTCCTGTTTCTCCTTTTCAAAATCAATGAAATAATTCAATTCCATACCCATATCCATGTGTACCGCGACAATCAGGAAAACATATCCGGCAGCAGCAGCGTAAACGTACTTCCCTCACCCAGGATACTTTCCACCAGCACGGTCCCGCCATGTTTTTGCGCTATTTTCATCGTTAGAGGAAGTCCCAGACCAAACCCGTCGGAATTTCTGGATTTTTCCGCTTTGTAAAATCGTTTGAATATGTGCGGTAAATTCTCCTCACTGATTCCGGCTCCATGATCGGTCACAGAAACAAATACCATCTGCCCGCGTCTTCCCGTCTCTACTTCAATCCGGCTGCCAGCCCCTGAATAGCGGACTGCATTCGTCAATAGATTCTGAATGGCAATCATCACCAGACTAATATCTCCGATCGTGTGCGCCTGTTCCAGCTTTAGCTGAATGCAGAGACTGTCACCTGATTTTTGCTGTAGGTCTTCACAGACAGACTGTACCAGCTCCGGCAGATCCACATCTTCTTTTTCCATCTGCCTGCGGTCATAATCCAGTCGGGAAAGCTCCAGCAGTCTGGATATCATTGCACTCATTTTGGAGGACTGCCGTTCGATCACTTCAAATGCTTCCTTATAGTCTTCCACACTTACCGTTTTTCCATGCGCATACTGGCACTGTGCAGCCATAACCGCCACCGGTGTGCGCAGCTCGTGCGCGACATCCGACGTAAACTGTTCCTGCTGGCGGAACGTCTCCTCCAGCCGGTCCAGCATCCGGTTATTCGCCTGTGTCAGCACCGCAAGCTCATAAAATTTTCCTTTGTAGTCCATCCGGCCAGATATATTCATATTCTGCCCGATCGCTTCCGCAGACCGGCACATTTCCCTGAGCGAACCGGAAATCCGTCTGGATAACAGGATCCCGCAGCAAATCGCAACCCCCGATACAACGAAAATGCTCAGATACGCCAGATATTCCGTCGTCCGGTACCTGCTGTAGGCATCCGACTTGCGAATAACCGCGCGCATATAAATACGATTTCCATTTGCCAGATGTCTGCGCATATCCCGGATATAAAAAATTTCTCCATTTTCTGATACCTGCTGCAGTCTTTTTTTCGTATCGATTGCAATCCCCTGCGGACATCCCTGCGGGTATTCCCCCAGAAGCACTGCCGCATTTTCATTCAGAATCAGAAAATGCACATCCCCCTGTTCCTGTACAAAATCTTCTTTATATAAAATCTTTCCCGTTTCATCCGATGTGATTTCTTTCAGATTTTTAAATGCTTCCCGCTCCAGACTCTGCCGGATGTCATATTCCACTGCAGCATTTGCCAGAATCCGCACAAATACCAGCATCACCACCGCCATAAGCGCAAGCGCCACGATCAGAAGCCGGAGTATATGCTGCCCGATCGATACCTGTTTTACTCCTCTGCCCTTAATACATATCCCACCCCTCTGATCGTCTGAATCAGCTTTACCTCATACGGATCATCAATTTTTTTGCGCAGATACCGGATATACACATCAATAACATTTGAATAGCTGTCGTGTTCCATATCCCAGATATTCGCTTCGATCTGCTCCCTGGTCACAACAATATTCTGGTTGCGGATCAGATACAGCAATACCGCGAACTCCTTAGGCGACAGACTGATAACCGTATCGCCCCGTCTGACGATATGCTCATTACAGTTTACCGACAAATCTCCGCAGCGATAGATATTTTCCCGAACTCCCGCTTTTTTACGGGTCATCGCCCGTACCCTGGCAGACAGCTCCTGAAACGCAAACGGTTTAATCATGTAATCATCCGCTCCGATATCCAGCCCTTCTACAATATCATCAATCCGGCTGCGGGCAGACAAAAACAGAACTGGCGTCTGGACGCCATGACTGCGGGCTCTTTTCAGTACTTCAAATCCATTCATGCCCGGCAGCATCACATCCAGCACAACACCATCGTACTCTTCCATCGTCAGATAGTCATATGCACTCTCACCGTCATAGCATACATCCACGAGATATCCTTCGGCTTCCAGCTCTTTTCTTATAATACGGTTCATATCCTTTTCATCTTCCACAACGAGTATTTTCATGATCCTGTTTCCTTTTGTTTCTTTCATGATATCTTCATAATATCTTCTTATGTCGTTTTATATCGTTTGAAATATATCTTCCTGTGTCTTTTACTGATCCAGCAACAATCTGCGGCACTGTGAAAAAAACACCGGAGCCATTCTGCGCATACCTGCCGCAGTCAGCCAGATCACGACCGTAGTCAGCGCCGCGGCAGCCATGTATTTCGGATAGAGCTGCGCATAAGTCTGCCCCGGATACATCCTGACAAGCGCATGGCTCCAGTAATTGTGCGACAGATATACCGGAAAACTAATTTTTCCAAGAAAGTATACCAGTGGTTTATTAAAAAAGGATGAAAGCAGGCTCTGTCCGCTAAATGTAATCACCACTCCGACAGCAAAGAACAGTAGCATGACAAAATCCATCTGTGAGCCTTTGTGCCGGTAAGACCACAAAATTACGCCCAGATAGCTTCCCAGCTCCAGCAGCGTCAGCAGCAGCTTTGCCAGTCTGGAATATGGCACATCTTTGATCTTCTGACAAATCCCCCAGCAGATCACGCCCATGCAGAGCTCTCCGACCGCCCGCAAAAAGCCTTTGTAGCAAAATCCAAGCCAGTCTGTCGGCCCACGCAGATCCCCGACATTTTTCGACAGATATCCAAGCGCCGCAATCGCCAGAACAGGCGCCCATACATTGATAAAAACATCCCTGTCCCTGAAAAACAATGGAACCAGCACCAGCATCGCTAACAGCATGGCAGACAGATACCAGGCTGCCGGATTGGCTTTAAACCCTTCCAGACCTGACTCACGCAGAAAAAACAGATCCCACACACCGGTCATCAGATCTTTTACAAGCGACGATAACGACACGTTTTTTCTCGCTATATGCTGCACAACAAATCCAATGCCCCACGCAATAAAAATCTCCGGACATAAGCCTTTGATTTTGTGCAGCATAAACTTGCGGCTGTCTCTTCCGACTCTGATTTCTCCCTCCTCATAACGCGATATTGAAGCCGCCATTAGATAACCCGATACAAGAAAAAAGAACTCGACCGCAATCGCGGCTCCTACAAATGGCGTTGTTTTTATTTTGGTCAGATTCGACGAATGAAACTGGACGACCATAATCGAAAATACAAATTTCCAGAAATCAATAGCGCCATTCCGTTTTGTTGTTTGTTGTCCTGACATAGTTCCCATTCTCCTTCATAGATTGATGATAGCTTGTATTATTGTAAATGAATATTCTGGTGGCATTATAGCAAAAATATACAGACAGCGCAACAAAAAGGATGCTGTCAGACGGCCCGTAATGTTACCAGGCTGTCATACACAGCATCCTTTTAAACAGCAGCTTCATCAAGTTTTTTACAAAGTATTTCTGATCTTACGCCAGACTACCCTTATACAGATACGGTGTAATTTTTTCCATGACCGATGTATCATCCGAATTACAGCTTAATTTCTGTGGCTGTGTCAGGTCAAGCGCAAATACTCCAAGCAAAGATTTTGCATCTACAATCCGTCTTCCCGATCCCATATCAAAGTTCACCTCTAATGTACTTATCATGTTGACGAAACTCCTTACCTGCTCTGCATTATTAAATTTAACAAATACCTGCTGCATAACATTTACTCCTTTCTTTTAAATTTTTTATTTATTTTCATCAGGAATGAATCCTGACTATTTCTCTTTGTTAATATTCCCTGTTATTTCCTTTTTATTCAGAGGTTCCTTTTTATTTCACATCTTTTCTGGTTGTTATCGATTTCATTTTACGATAAAATCATATCCTAAACTTTGTTTTTTGTGAATTGGCATTTCTCCTAATAATTTCCATCCGTTTTTGTAAATAATGATGAAATCAATTTCACTCTAAATCAAAAAAAATGATGGAAAATCCATCAGATTTATTCATTTTGCTTAACTTTATGCCAGTTTTGTCTATACAATTTAGAAAAAATATTAAAAATTACTTGCTTTATTTCCTAAAATCATATATAATAGGTTCAATTTTATTGAAACCGCATTATTCATATTTCATAAAACATATTTCGGAAACGGTAAACAGTAACAAAAACAGTAACAAAAAAACTGCTATCACAACGCTGTCGATTCTGAGCTTTGACCTGCAGCCACAGGTATAAAAGCTTATATTTTGACGCGTTTTCTATAAACTCCTAAATATTTTAAGTCCCTTTGGCAGCGGAATACAGCCAGTCCGCTGCCTTCTAAGGGAACAAAACAAGGAAACAAAAAACCGTTACAAATCCAGTTTCGGCGGCACATCAAATTCATCCGGCACATATTTTCCATTTTTCTTTCTCTGTCTGACACATTCTGTCAGAAGATATTCAATCTGTCCATTCACAGAACGAAAATCATCCTCTGCCCAGGCTGCAATTGCATCATACAGCTGTCTGGAAAGTCGGAGCGGAATCTGTTTTTTTGTATTGTCTGCCATACAGGATCAATAAAGGCTTCCCGCATTTACGACCGGCTGTGCATCATGATTCCCGCACAGAACCACAAGCAGATTCGAAACCATTGCAGCTTTACGTTCCTCATCCAGTGTCACAATCTGATTTTCATTCAGATGCTTCAGCGCCATTTCCACCATACCGACCGCTCCATCCACAATCATCTTTCTGGCATCGATAATTGCAGAAGCCTGCTGACGCTGAAGCATGACAGCGGCAATCTCAGGCGCATACGCAAGATGGGTAATCCGGGCCTCCACTACCCTGATCCCAGCCTCCTGCACACGTTTTTGTATCTCATCCCGAATCCTCGCAGCAACCGTCTCGCTGGACCCCCTCAGACTGCCTTCATCCGCGATGCCGTCTCCTGTCGTATCCACATTCGGCGCCACATCATACGGATAAATTCTCACAATATTCCGCAATGCACTATCACACTGCAGCGACAGAAACTCCTTATAATTATCCACATTAAACACCGCTTTTGCCGTATCCTGTATTTTCCACGTCACTGCAATTCCGATTTCAACAGGATTTCCCAGACAGTCGTTAATCTTTTGCCGATTATTATCCAGCGTCATGATTTTTAGCGAAATTTTCTTCGAACCGTTCGTTCCGATCGAAATGGTCTGCACCGGCTGGCTTCCATTCTTACTGCTTACATCCCCACTCTGCTGAAGCCTTGTGTCAGATGCCGGATTTACAGCTGTACAAAACGGATTTACAAAATAAAATCCCGGATCCCTGAGCGTTCCAATATATTTTCCAAACAATGTAAGTACCAGCGCTTCCTGCGGCCGCAGCACCTTCAGCCCCGGCCAGAGCAGCCACGTCGTTGCGCAGAAGAAAATACCCGTCCCCAAAAGTAGCGGAGACCGCTGCGCCCCAATCACAATCCCGCAGACCGCCAGCGCATAAATAACCAGTGACAGCAGCAGCACCAGCATGCCGTTCTTTTTTCTTTTCAGAACTTTTTCTTCCATAAATGTATCCCCCTCTTTCTTTTTGATATCGTTATGATATCATAATTATTTCAAATATGCAAGGAGAATCTGCGACTAACACAGCTAAAATTTTATTATAAACATATGCAATGCATCGATTCCGTTTTTTTCACAACAGTTCCTCCACCAGCACCTGATACAGCTCCGCAATGAGAAAAGCAGAAGCCGGCCCCAGAATCACCCCGCCAGCTCCATACACATGCACCCCGATATAAATGCTCATCAGAATCACAACCGGCGGATACCCCAGTCTGTCTCCGATCAGTCTCGGTTCCAGAAACTGGCGCACAAAACTGCATACTACATACAAAATACCATAAACCGCTGCCAGCACATATTTCCCGTTCAGAATATCAATCAGCATCCACGGCACAAAAATCGTCCCGGTACCGACAAACGGAAGCGCGTCGCACAGCCCGATCCCCATTCCGGCCAGCAGCGCGTAAGAATTACCCGTCAAAAACAATCCGGCTATGCAGATCAGGCTGATAATCAGCAGGATCGTGATCTGCGCTTTCAGATACGTACCTCCCGCCGCTTTCGCGCGCTGTCTGACCTGCCGGATCAGCTTTCCGGCCGGAGATTTGCGGACCGCACAGGAGATCTTCGGATAATCTGTCAGGATCAGCATACCGGAAATAACAGATACCAGTGCGACGCCCATCATCGAAAATACAGTCTTTGCATACGATACAGAATTTTTAAGTAAATACGGCAGCGTACCGGACTTCAATCCGGTCCTTACCTTATCCTGCATCCGGACAAACAGCTGCTCAGCCTCTCCGATCTGAACGCCCAGACTGCGCTCGATTCTGGCACAGCAGCCGCACCAGAACTCACGGACTCCCTGCTCCATTGACTCTGCGTTTTTTACAAGTGCTGCCAGCTGCATACACGCAGTCCGCCCGACAAAAAAACAAATCGTCACGACCACCGCAAGCACAACGATGACTACCAGCATCGAAATCATACTGCGTCCCCTGCCAGTTTTTTGCGCTATTTTCTCTACTGCCGGATGCAGCAGCATGGCCAGCAATGCGCCGAATAAAAAAGGAATTATCGTTGGCAGAAGATATCTCATAAAAAGATAAACCGCCAGCGTAACCCCTGCAAATAAAATTGTCTTTTTTACGTTTTCTTTTTCATACCATCTCATACAAAAAGTATGTACGGATGGCCCGTTATTATGTATCCGCGTCCACATCAGTCCTGTTACTTTTTAGCACGCTCCCCAGATGCTTCCAAATCTCTGAAAGACAGACTGCGAAGGCGTAATGGCAAATTTCATGGCCCTGTTTTCTGACGGATGTACAAATTCCAGCTCACACGCACAAAGCCCCAGCCCTGCAGCTGGCGCGGCGTTTCCGTATTTTCCATCTCCGGCCAGTGGCGTACCCAGATGTGCCATCTGCACACGGATCTGATGATGCCTGCCTGTCAGCAGATGGATTTTTACGAGATTTTGTACCGGGCAGCAGCCCTGATCCGTCTTTAGCACCTGATACCGCAGCTGTGCCAGTTTTGCCTGCGGCTGCCCCTGCTTTCCGACAAAAGAACGGTTGGCATGCCCGTCTTTGATTAAAAAATCCCGTAGCTCTCCTTCCATCTGCGGCATTTCCCCTTCCGTTACTGCCAGATATCCTTTTGAAAAAATCCCCTGCTGCAGCTGCCGGTTTAAAGCTGCCGTACTGCGCGTGTGTTTTCCAAACACAAGAATCCCTTCCACTGGCTGGTCCAGGCGATGCACCAGGCCAGCATACGGCTCTTCTCCTTTTTCATGCCGGTAATTGCACAGCAGGCTGACCATATCGGGCTGCCCGCTTTTTTTCGTCTGTGAGGCAGTTCCGGCAGGCTTTACACAGACAAGAAGATCTTTATCTTCATATAAAATAGTTACCTGATATTTCTGGTATTTCTGATATTTCATTTTCTACTCCCTGTCCCCGCAGCCATTACATTTTCAAAGTTTAAACCGATACCCTACACCCCAGATCGTTTCTATATACTGTGGCTTTGCCGTATTGATCTCAATTTTTTCCCGGATCTTTTTAATATGCACCGTTACGGTCGCAATATCCCCAACTGACTCCATATCCCAGATTTCTTTAAACAGCTCGTCCTTTGTGAACACACGGTTCGGATTCTGTGCCAGAAACACGAGCAGGTCAAATTCTTTTGTCGTGAACTGCTTTTCTTCTTCGTTAATCCAGACTCTCCTGGCGGTTTTGTCAATCCGGATTCCGCGGATCTCTACGATATCGTTTTGCGGAACGCCGCTGCCGATCAGTCTTTCATATCTTGCCAGATGCGCTTTGACTCTTGCTACAAGCTCACTTGGTGAAAACGGCTTTGTGACGTAGTCGTCCGCTCCCATGCCAAGTCCGCGGATTTTATCAATATCATCTTTTTTGGCAGATACCATTAAAATCGGCAGATTTTTATGCTCCCGGATCTGCCTGCATACTTCAAAACCATCCATCCCGGGCAGCATGAGGTCCAGAATAATCATATTATACTCTTCCCCCAATGCCTTTTTAAGTCCCTCTTCCCCATTCGTCTCGATTTCTACCTGAAATCCGCTTAATTCCAGATAATCCTTTTCCAGCTCTGCAATGGTCATTTCATCTTCGATAATCAATATCCTACTCATTTGGAACCTCCTGATATTTTCGTATTACAAAATACATCACCGTACCTGTGGACTCCTTGCTCGTCGCCCAGATCTTACCGCTGTGGTCTTCGATAATCTTTTTTACAATCGACAGCCCGATCCCGCTGCCACCGGTTGCCGAGTTTCTGGACGCGTCTGTCCGGTAAAACCTGTCAAAAATAAACGGCAGATCCTTCTGTGCGATCCCTTTGCCGTTGTCTTCGATCTCCACCTGAATAAAATCTCCTACATCCTTGATCCGGATATTGATCAGACCGTGTTCCTTATCCATATATTTTACCGAATTTCCAATGATATTATCAATGACACGTTTCAGCTGCTCCGGATCTGCAATAATCTCCACATCATCACCCGCATAGTTAAAATAAGACAGCCCGATATGCTCTGCCTCCAGCTCCAGTCCGATCTCTTCAATGCAGTCGTTAAAATAATCCCCTGCATTGATACGCTTAAAATTGTATGGAATCCGGTTGGTATCGATTTTGGCATACAGCGTCAGCTCATTGATCAGACGGTCCATATCGATGGCTTTGTTATAAATCGTGCGCATATATTTATCTACTTTTTCCGGTGTATCCGCAACGCCGTCCAGAATCCCCTCCACATATCCTTTGATCGCCGTAATCGGTGTCCGCAGATCATGCGAAATATTGCTGATTAAAATCCGGTTCTGCTTTTCCGCTTCCAGTTTTTCCTCCGCGGATTCCTTCAGCCGCTGTCTCATATCCTCAAAATTCTGGCACAGTCTGCCCATCTCGTCTTTGCTGTCTGCCTCAATCGTAAAATCCAGATTGCCCTCCTTAATATTTTTAGCCGCCTCCTCCAGCCTGCGGATCGGCGTTACGATACTACGGTAAATCCACGCGGTAATGGATAATCCGGTCGCTGCAAGGATCAGAATAATACAGACAGCCATATCTTCCACCAGCACCTCAATCTGGGACATATCGATTTTATAGGCAAGCACACCGATATCAATGCCGCTCTGCTGCGCCATCGTATTCATCTGAATCAGCCGGATCACAAAAAAAGCAAACAGCGCAAGCAATATCGGCATAAAGACAATCACCAGAAAAGTGATCACAAGTTTTGTACTCAGTTTCATATGCAGACTCCCCAAATAAAAAATAACTGCTGCGATGCCACACACCACAGCAGTTATGTCCTGTTGCAGCCCACAGCCCCTGACCCGGAGCTGCAGCCTTCCAAACCTCTAACGTCAGCATGTTTCCGCTATCCGTTATTATAACATGCGCACTCTGATTTCTTATAAAAAATCAAAAAAAAGATTCTTAATTTTTTCTAAATTTGAGATTCTTATGCCAGATATTTCTTCAATCCATCAACTTTGTCCAATGCTTCCCACGGCAGATTCAGATCATTTCTGCCAAAATGTCCATAAGCTGCTGTCTGCCTGTAAATCGGTCTTCTCAAATCCAGCATCTTAATAATGCCAGCCGGACGCAGGTCAAAATTCTCACGTACAATGCTCACCAGCCTGTCATCCGCGATTTTACCTGTACCAAAAGTATCTACCATCACGGATGTAGGCTGCGCCACACCAATCGCATAAGACAGCTGAATCTCACATTTATCAGCCAGTCCCGCGGCTACAAGATTCTTCGCAACATACCGTGCAGCATATGCCGCAGAACGGTCTACTTTGGTACAGTCTTTTCCAGAGAAAGCCCCGCCGCCGTGACGGGCATATCCGCCATATGTATCTACAATAATCTTGCGTCCGGTCAGCCCCGCGTCTCCCTGCGGTCCGCCAATGACAAATCTTCCGGTAGGATTAATAAAGAATTTTGTATCTGCGTCAATCATATCTTTTGGAATTACCGGATCAAAAACATATTTCATAATATCCGAATGAATCTGCTCCTGTGTCACATCCGCGTCATGCTGGGTAGACAGCACGACTGCTTCCAGTCTCTTCGGCTTTCCTGCCTCGTCATACTCCACCGATACCTGTGTCTTGCCGTCCGGACGCAGATATGCCAGCGTACCATCCTTGCGCACACTGGTCAGCTGCAGCGCCAGCTTATGGGCCAGTGAAATCGGATACGGCATATAGCTCTCTGTCTCGTTTGTCGCATATCCAAACATCATACCCTGATCCCCTGCGCCAATCGCATCCAGCTCTTCATCCGTCATTTTATTTTCTTTTGCTTCCAGTGCCTTATCTACGCCCATTGCAATATCTGCAGACTGCCTGTCAAGCGCGGAAAATACGGCGCATGTGTTACAGTCAAATCCCATCTTTGCATCATTGTAACCGATTTCATTTACAGTCTTTCTTACAATAGACGGAATATCCAGCTGTGCCTTTGTCGTAATCTCTCCCGTAACAAGTACAAATCCGGTACAGCATACGGTCTCACAGGCTACCCGGCTCATCGGATCCTGCTCCATGCAGGCGTCCAGCACTGCATCAGACACAGCATCGCACAATTTGTCCGGATGCCCTTCAGTTACTGATTCTGAGGTAAATAATAACTTTTCCATACTTTTTCCTTTCGTTTTGCCCGCAACAACCCGCCCTGCGGACTGTTACATCTGATTCACCTATAAAACTGCAATAAAAAACAGGCTCGCCATAAGCGGACCTGACAGGTTAAATCATCAAATCCTCTTATTGTTCGATTACTCGCTCAGGTTGGCACCTTCCACGCATCTGCAGGGGGTTGCCGTGACTTCACAGATCCTTTGTATCTCCATCACTCTGAATAAGAGAAAAATCGTATGCAATTTTCGAATTATCAAATCTAACTCACATAGACAATACAACAAATCAAAAGAAAAGTCAATGCTAAATATTGACATTTTCTGCTTTTAATCAGATAATAGAAACAGCAGCTACTTATCACAGCCCTTCTGTTCTTTCAGACGTCCACGGACGGTAACCGGACACAGGCTGGCACCATGCTGCCATAACGCACCAATTATATACACAGCTAATACATATATAGAAGAAGGAACGATTGAAGTTCTGGGGGAGGAAATACATGAACGAAACAGCATCTGCAAACAGCACACCGGAAAACATATCTGCTGCCGGATCAGAAAAAAAGAATGTCCCGGTTCAAAACCGCATTTATTCACAGGCAATCAAGCAAAGTCCTGAATTTATGAACTTTCAGGTTGATTTCGCAGTCTGCCTGAATGAATTAAAAGACTACTTTGATACGATCATCGCCGGCAGCTTTAAAGCCCCTGACGCGCTTTTGGAAAAAGCAGCCTCCATGCTTCGTCCGGGTCAGACCACGATCGATTTTTTTGACATGCTGCACAACTTACGTTCGGTAGACGACAGCATCTATGCACACAGCCTGAATGTAGCCCTGATCTCACGTATGATCGGAAAATGGCTGAAAATCCCTGCGGAGGATCTGGAAACACTGACACTTGCCGGACTTTTACATGATATTGGAAAATCACTCATTCCGGATGACCTGCTGAACAAACAGGAACAGCTGACCGATGAGGACTATGATATACTATGTCAGCATTCCCAGCTCGGTTATGACCTTTTAAGACCGCTGCCACTTAATCCGCACGTAAAAAAAGCCGCTCTGATGCACCATGAACGGTGTGACGGCTCCGGCTATCCGGGCAAAGCTACGACTGACGATATTGACGATTTCGCACATATTATCGCGATCGCAGATGTTTATGACGCAATGACCGCAGCCCGCACCTACCGCGCACCGCTCTGCCCGTTTCAGGTGATCGCTGAGTTTGAAAAAGATGGTCTGCAAAAATATAAGCCTAAATATATCCTTACTTTTTTGGAACATATCGCCTCCACCTATCAGAACAATCATGTACTGCTCAGTGACGGCCGCGCCGCGAATATTGTACTGCTGAACCGGAATCATTTATCGAAGCCGCTTGTCCAGCTGGATAATGGGGAGTGTATTGATCTGTCAAGATCGGAATTGTATATTAATTCCCTGATTTAGGGTGGCTATGCGGACGCCGGATGGTAAGCGGTGATCTGGGAACAATAAAACAGGTCCGCTTCCCTCATCCGGCGTCCACACAGCCAATATTTCTCTTCCTAACTCACCTTAAGCGTAAATTTCTGTATATCCTTTTCTGAGCTGACCTTTTCAATCCGCGCCCCCAGCTCGCTCAGCTTATATTCAAACTGCTCATATCCACGTTCCACATAATGAATATTATCTACAACCGTAATCCCATCCGCTGACAATCCGGCAATTACAAGCGCCGCGCCTGCGCGAAGATCCGGTGCGCTGACTCTGGCTCCCATATAGCCGGGCACCCCGTTAATAATTGCGATGTTGCTTTCCACCTTGATATTGGCGCCCATCCGTGTCAGCTCATCCACATAACGGAACCGGTTTTCGAAAATACTCTCTGTCACGGTACTTGTGCCCTGTGCGATACCCAGAAGCACTGACATCTGCGGCTGCATATCTGTCGGAAATCCCGGATAAGCCAGTGTCGTTACCTGTGTATGCTGCATCGGCTTTGAGCACACAACCCTGACTGCGTCGTCAAACTCCTCTACCTCGCAGCCTACTTCGAGCAGCTTTGCCGTAGTCGCTTCCAGATGCTTTGGAATGACATTTTTTACGGTAACATCCCCTTTCGTAGCAGCTGCGGCAAACATAAACGTGCCTGCTTCTATCTGATCCGGTATGATGGCATATTCCGTCGCATGGAGCTTTTCAACACCGACAATACGGATCACATCCGTACCTGCTCCACGGATATTTGCTCCCATACTGTTTAAAAAGTTGGCCACATCCACGACATGCGGCTCTTTTGCAGCATTTTCTATAATTGTTTTTCCATTTGCCATAGAGGCGGCCATCATAATATTAATCGTAGCCCCTACAGATACTTTGTCGAGATAGATATGGGTTCCTTTCAGATACTCTGTCTGCGCAACAATCAGGCCATGCTGGATGGATACGTCCGCGCCAAGCGCACGAAATCCTTTCAGATGCAGGTCAATCGGCCTGCTTCCGATATCACAGCCGCCCGGAAGTGCCACTTCCGCATGATTGTATTTTCCTAATAATGCGCCAAGCAGGTAATAAGATGCACGTATTTTTTTGATGTATTCGTATTCTACACTCAGTTCCCGGATCTGGGAGCCGTTAATTTTTACAGTATGTTCATCTACACGGTGAATCTTTGCTCCGATTTCCGCCATTGCCTCCAGTAATACATTAATATCGCGTACATTGGGAAGATTATCGATCGTAACGGTCTCATCTGTCATAATCGCAGCGGCTAATATAGCAAGCGCCGCATTTTTTGCTCCTCCTATTTCTACTTCTCCGACAAGCGGAATCCCACCCTTGATTACATAATACTGTTCCATCTCACACCTCTATCTATCTCTATACTCAATCTGTCTCTATACCCAACGACTACAAATCCTTCACTCTGTGAGTGTCTGTTACCTTTATGATTCCCTCATTAACACGTAATTATAGTAGCGAAATTTCTTTTTTGTCAATACTTCTTGAAAAATTATAGCAAATTATATATTTTGCATATCTTTTTACAAACTGAACTGTTCAATATGTTAGAAAAAAAGCTGCAGCCGGAAGCAAAACCTGCATATCTATTGTTATTTTATGCCAAAAAAAGTATATGGTGATATTTATCTTGCAAACTGGCTTTTATATAGTGTCGCATAAAATCCATCTTTTTGCAAGAGTTCCTGATGAGAACCCTGTTCTATAATTTTTCCGCCCTTCATAACAAGGATCACATCCGCGCTTTCAATTGTAGACAGCCGGTGTGCGACGATAAAACTGGTCCTGCCCTGCATCATGGATGCGAACGCTTTCTGAATCCGCATTTCCGTGCGCGTATCAATCGAAGATGTCGCCTCATCCAGAATCAGCATCGGCGGCAGACAGAGCATGACTCTTGCAATACACAAAAGCTGCTTCTGGCCCTGCGACAGGTTGCCCCCATCCTCGGTAATCGAAGTATGATATCCATCCGGCAGACGCTTGATAAAGCTGTGCGCATGCGCTGCCTTTGCCGCCGCTATCATCTCTTCCTCCGTCGCGTCTGGCCGCCCCATACAGATATTATCCCGGATCGTACCGCTGCGCAGCCATGTCTCCTGCAGCACCATCCCATAAGAACCACGCAGACTCCTTCGGGTAATCCGCCTGATATCTGTACCGCTGACTTTTATCATACCTGCATCCGGATCATAAAACCGCATCAGCAGATTGATCATCGTTGTCTTTCCGCACCCTGTCGGTCCTACAATCGCAATCCGCTGGCCCGGACGCACCTTTAAATTAAAATCTTCAATTAACTTCTGCTCCGGATCATACGAAAAACTCACATGCTCCAGCGTTACACTGCCATCTGCCTGCTCCAGTATCCTCGCGTCCGGATCATCCGGAATCTGTGGCTCTTCTTCGATCAGTTCAAAAATACGCGCCGCACAGGCGAGTGCGTTCTGCAGCTCGGTAATAACACCGGATATTTCATTAAACGGCTTTGTATACTGGTTTGCATAGCTCAGAAAACAGGACAGCTGACCGACACTCAGATTGCCCGCAATGACTGCCAGCGCTCCAAATATCGCCACTCCGGTATAAACCAGACTGTTTACAAACCGGGTCGCCGGATTTGTAATCGATGAAAAAAAGATCGCGCGCAGGGAATATTTTTCCAACTCCGTATTCATTCCATCAAATCTGTCCAGCACATCCTTTTCCCTTCCAAACGCCTGCACAACCTTCTGATTGCCTATCATCTCATCGATCAGTGCGGTCTGCGCCCCCCTGCTTTGCGACTGTTTCTGAAACATCTGATACGTCTGCTTTGCAATATAAGCCGCCACCAGCAGGGAAACCGGAGTCACTACAACCACAACCGCCGTAATCATAACATTCACCGACACCATAAAGCAAAGCGTACCGGCAATTGTTAAAATTCCCGTAAACAACTGGGTAAATCCCATCAGCAGCCCGTCCGCAAACTGATCCACATCTGCAATGATCCTGCTGACAATCTCTCCGGACGGATGCGCATCCAGATATTTTAGCGGAAGCTTTTCTATCTTTTCAAACGCTGCCTCGCGGATATCACGGATCACCTGATACGTAATCTGGTTATTAATCACATTCATCAGCCATTGTGCCATCGCCGTCACTGCAATCAGAATGCCCGCTTTTTTTATTATCGATAAAATTCCTGCAAAATCCACCCGTCCCTTTTCCAGAATCAGATCCACCGCATTTCCTGTCAGTATCGGAAAATAAAGCGTCGCAAATACCGTAACCGCCGCAAATACAAGCGACAGCAGAACCAGCATCCTGTATTGTCTGATATACTGAAGCACTTTTCGAATTGTCCGGGACTGTTTTTTTCTGCCTTCCATGTCACACTTCCCCCTCTCGTCCGGTTTTGCGGAACTGTGATGCATAGATCTCCTGATAGACACTGCAGCTTTCCAGCAGCTGCTCATGTGTGCCCTTCCCTACTACCGCACCATCATCTAATACTAAAATACAGTCCGCCGACTGTACCGAAGAAGTCCTCTGGGATACGATAAAAACGACCGGATCATAGTCCAGACTGCGCAAAGACGCACGCAGTCTTGCATCCGTCGCAAAATCCAGCGCGCTGGCACTGTCATCAAGAATCAGTATTTCCGGCCTGCGCACCAGGGCCCTCGCGATCGTCAGCCGCTGCCGCTGCCCGCCGGAGAGGTTTTTCCCTCCCTGCTCTATCATCTCATCAAGTCCCAGCTCTTTCGCCTGTATCACATCGGATGCCTGCGCCGTCTCAACCGCCGCCTGCAGCTGCGCTTCGGTCGCATCCGGATTTCCCCATTTCAGATTTTCGCGAATGGTCCCATGAAACAGCACTGCCTTTTGCATTACAACACCAATCTTTGCTCTCAGCTGTGCCAGATCATACTGGCGGACATCTTTCCCATCCACTTTTACAGAGCCCCTGGACACATCGTAAAATCTCGGTATCAGATGAACCACCGTACTTTTTCCAGAACCAGTCCCGCCGATAATCCCGATAGTTTCTCCCTGATAAGCCTCAAAATCAATATCTTCCACCGCATATTCCATAGAATCATGGTATGACATACTGACACCGGAAAACGATACTTTTGGCGTCCGGCCTGATGCAGCCGCCTCTTTGGACGGTATCTGCACATCCGGCATTCCGGTCCTGGTATCCAGCACATCTGCCACACGTTTTCCGCAGGCAATTGCTTTCGTTACGCTGACGATCAGATTGGCCAGCTTAATCAGCTCCACAAGAATCTGCGACATATAATTCACAAGCGCTACTACCTGCCCCTGCGTCAGATATCCGGCATCGACACGCACAGCCCCTGTCCAGATCAGCACAAGCGTAGCCACATTGATAATCACATAAGTCACCGGATTCGTCAATGCGGTTATTTTCCCGACATACTGCTGATCTTTATTCAGCATTTGATTTTTCTGGTTAAAAGTGCTGATTTCTTCCTCTTCTTTATGAAACGCACGTATCACGCGCACACCGGTCAGGTTTTCCCGCACAAGCGTCAGCACCCCGTCCAGCGCTCCCTGCACCTTTTTGTATAACGGAATACTAATACACATCACACCAAATACTACAAGCGACAGCAGCGGAATCGTGACAGCAAAAATAACCGCAGCCTTTGCATCCACTGTAAACGCCATAACCATTGCCCCAAACACAATAAATGGCGACCGCAGAAACAGACGCAGAAACAGGTTCATCCCCGCCTGCACCTGGTTAATATCACTTGTCATCCTGGTAATCAGCGTAGACGTACCAATTTTGTCAATTTTTGAAAATGAAAGACTCTGAATATGCACAAATACCGCCCGCCGCAGTCTGGACGCCATCCCCACCGCCGCTTTGGCAGCAAAAAACTGGGCAGTAATCGAACACACAAGCCCGATCATTCCAAGCCCGATCATAACCAGACACATACGGATCACATAATTCTTATCACTCTGCGCAATCCCGACATCAATAATCGCAGCCATAACCAGTGGTACAATCAGCTCAAAAATTGCTTCCAGCATCTTAAACAGGGGGGCAAGAATGCTTTCTTTTTTATAATCCTTTAAGAAATATAATATTTTTTTCATAACACGAAACCCTCTTATCCGAAAAGAAAGACAGTACTGTGCGTAAGAACCTGTCCGTAATGATTCCGGTCAGGCTCCTGATGGGTACAAAATACAGTATCTGCCTTCGATGCGTTTTTTATTCCGTCATTAAATTATGTATCACAAAATATGATTCCGTTTCCAAAAGACCGGATTTCTTCCAAAACAGGTCCTTTCGGAAACAGAATCTGGTTTTTCATGATGTCAGTATTTCTGACTTTGATTTTATATCCAGTTTTATTTTATATCTGTCTTTGCGTTTATATCCAGCTTCGTCTGTCGCACCAGCGCTGCATGATTGTCCGTACAGAATGGCTATTCACCTGTATTTGCGCCTGTGCCATCCTCTGTACCATCCGTTGTACCATCCTCTGTACCGTCCGTTGTGCCATCCTCTGTTCCACCCGCCGTACCGTCATCCGTACTGGTGCCGCCTGTTGTATCGTCTGTACCTGCATCTTCTGTTGTACCGTCATCTGTAGATGTCGTTGTCTCTTCCTGCACAGCGGTGTATAATTCATCGAAGCTGACTTTTTTCCATTCGCTTTCGTTGATCTTCCACTCACTGTCTTTTTTATAATTTTCAACTGTTTCCGAATATTTATCGTTACGCCGCTGGGTCAGGATAGATTCCTTCTTTGTCTTTGCCGCTTCCTTATCGTCTGTAGAATCCATACGGATGACATAATAGCTGTCATCTGTTTCGATCACCTGATCTGCCAGTTTTCCCTCTTTCAGCTTGTCCGCAGCTTTTAAAACTTCCAGATCCATGCTGGTCGTATTCTCTTCCTCTCCTTCAAGGTCTCCATCCCCATAAGAACACGTCTGGACGGTATATTCATCCGCCTGCGCAGCTGCCTCCATATCATCAGAGGCATTTTTCAAAAACTGCTCCGCATCCTCTTTCTGATCCTTTGCAGCATCATCGTCTGTTACTGAATCATCCGTTGCCGTATCCGAAGCAGCCTTCTTATCAAACCGGACATAGCTAAACGTTTTCTGTGCACATTCTTCGTCTGAAACCTCTGTATCGATTTCTTCCTGAATGGCCACACGCATTTTAGCCTGAATCTTATTCAGCCGCAGCATCTCTTCCACAGTCTCCTGTGTGGCACCCATTTTATTCATCGCTTCCGCACTGTTATCAGCCAGAAACTGTGACGCAGCCTGGGTAATCGCCGTCTTTTCCTCTTCCGTCAGCTCTATATGATAGTCTGCGGCATGGGCATCCATCAGATAGCATTCCCTGATATTTTCCATCACACTGCTCTTGACAGAATCTGTCATCGTCTTACCATCTCCGGAATCAGTATTCCACATATCCTCTCCATAATAAGACAGGAAATACAGATCCGTCTGCGCTGCCTGATACTGCGCCATAAAGTTTGCAACTCCCATAGAAATCTCTCTGCCATCCAATGTCGCAGCCACCGCATCCGCATTCACTTTGCTGCCACAGCCTGTAACTGTAAAAGATGTCAGCATTGCCGCTGTCAGCAGCATTGCTGTTACTTTTTTCAACTTCATAAATAAACTGCCTCCTGAAATATTTAAAATTTGATTTTGCGGGATTCATGCACTGGTTTATTATAGTGCAAATATACGCTGTCTGCAAGAAGTTTCATTATTTTTTCACAAACCGTTCGTCTGTCCCTGAACCGGAATACAGATCTTCTCCATCTCCTCCGCAAGCCCGTTCAGCACGCCCAGCGGATCAGGCTTTATCGCATCCCTGCTATTTTTCTTCATATTATACGTAAAAGCAGGATTTTTTCCAACTGCCGTAAACGTAAGCCTGCCGTCATATTGTTTTACCAGTTCTGGTATTTTCGCAGTTTCAATCTCTGCGTGCTCGTGCATCAGGATCCGGAGCGACCTGCCTTTCTGGGTAATTTCTTTCATATATACACGATGTGCCTTTGCTTTCAGCTGTGCAATTTTGAGCAGATTGCAGGCGGATTGCGGTGGATCGCCAAAACGGTCCAGCAGTTCTTCCATCATTTCCTCTGCTTCTTCCTGTGTCTCAATTCCTGCTACCCGTTTGTAAATATCCAGCTTCTGATATTCATTCGGGATATAAGAAGGCGGAATATATGCGTCGATATCAATGTCTATGGAAGTCTCAAAATCTTCTGCTGCTGTTATACCTTTGGCATGGCGTACCGCATCATTTAACATTTTACAATACAGGTCATATCCTACCGCTTCCATATGCCCGCTTTGCTGTGCTCCGAGCAGATTGCCTGTCCCACGGATTTCCAGATCCCGCATGGCGATTTTAAACCCGCTGCCCAGATCTGTAAATTCACGAATGGCTGCCAGACGCTTCTCCGCTACCTCTTTGAGCATTTTGTCACGCCGGTACATTAAAAATGCGTATGCAGTCCGGTTGGAACGTCCTACCCGTCCACGCAGCTGGTACAGCTGGGACAATCCCATATTATCCGCATCCTGTATAATCATGGTATTGACGTTTGAAATATCTAATCCTGTTTCAATAATTGTCGTAGATACCAGTACATCAATTTCTCCATTAATAAACTGATACATGATGTTTTCCAGCTCGCGCTCTTTCATCTGTCCGTGCGCTATAGCAATGGCCGCATCTGGTACAAGGTTCTGTACTTTTGCCGCTACATCCTGAATCTGATTGACACGGTTAAACACATAATAAACCTGTCCGCCCCTGGCAAGCTCCCTTACAATCGCTTCCCTTACCATCTCTTCATTATATTCCAGCACATAAGTCTGAATCGGCACACGATCGACCGGCGGTTCCTCCAGCACACTCATATCCCTGATTCCAATCAGGCTCATATGCAGCGTCCGCGGAATCGGTGTTGCCGTCAGTGTCAGTACATCCACGTTCGTTTTCAGTTTTTTGATCTTTTCCTTATGTGTCACCCCAAACCGCTGCTCTTCATCGATAATCAAAAGCCCCAGATCCTTATACTGTACATCTTTGGACAATACCCTGTGCGTGCCCACAAGGATATCCACCATTCCCTGTTTTAGCTCCTGAATCGTCTTTTTCTGCTGGGCCTGCGTCCGGAACCTGCACAGCAGACCGACACTGACTGGAAAGTCCTGCATACGCTGTACAAAATTATTATAGACCTGCTGGGCCAGAATCGTTGTCGGAGCCAGATATACGACCTGCCTGCTCTCCTGCACTGCTTTAAAAGCCGCACGAATCGCAATCTCCGTCTTTCCATAGCCTACATCGCCGCAAATCAGACGGTCCATAATTTTAGGACTTTCCATATCACGCTTGGTTGCTTCGATTGCCATCGTCTGGTCTTCCGTCTCTTCAAACGGAAACATTTCTTCAAATTCCCTCTGCCAGACAGTATCCGGACCATATACATAGCCTTTCTGTCCTTCTCTGGCAGCATAAAGCTGCACCAGCTCCCCTGCAATTTCTTTTACTGCACTGCGGACTTTTGTCTTTGTTTTCTTCCATTCCAGACTGCCAAGCGCGTTGAGTCTGGGCCTGCGTTCTGTAGCTCCGGCATATTTCTGTATCATGTCCAGCTGCGTCGCCAGTATATACAGCACACCGCCCTTATCATATTCAATCTTAATATAATCTTTTGTCGTTCCCTCTACTTCTATTTTTTCAATTCCACGGTAAATCCCAAGTCCATGATTTTCATGCACAACATAATCCCCGACACTCAGATCCGTAAAGCTGGCAATTTTTTCTCCATTTTTTGCATGTCTGCGTTTTTTCTTCTTTTTTTCCGCGCCAAAAATATCACTCTCGGATATGACAACAAACTTTAGCATCGGATATTCATAACCGCGTTTTACTTTTCCATAAAGAGCCATGACTTCTCCCGGCTTTACAATATGGTCATAATCCTCTGTATAAAAAGCGTTCAGTCCTTCATCTACCAGATCCTGCGTCAGCCTCTGTGCTCTTGTTCTGGAACCAGATAATAAAATCACCTTATAATTTTTCTTTTT
Organism: uncultured Eubacterium sp.; assembly: GCA_947653505.1. Next base: position 2,721 of record CANTHI010000003.1, on the reverse strand, counting down.
AAATTGCTGCAGATCTTTCACCAGCAGCTCAAAACTGTTATTATACGGATTAACCGTCCGGACCTGTATCGGATAGACTTTTTCCACTTCCAGATGAGGCAGCTTTAATTCCAGCGTTGTCAGCGCAATCGTATGCAGCCGCTGTGTTCTGGCAAATATTTCCTTTGCACGGTACAGCGCATCTGTCTGCCCGGGCAGCACATACCCTTTCTCCAGCCGCTGCTGCATGCTGTCCGTATATTCTGCTTCCACTGCCGCGCTTTGTTCTGAAATGCGGACAGGTTCGTCCAGAAAGATCAATGTTTTGTCCAGATTAAAATAATCCAGAAGGCAGACCGTCTGTTCTGTAAAATACGACAAATATCCGTCCAGCTTTGCGCTGCTGCCAAGCTCCTGCAGCTCCTCCGACAGCGCATCCACTGTCCCTTTCAGCCGGAATGCTTCTTCTGTCCTGCCCTCCCTGCGCAGTCTTTCCGATGTCTGTTCCTCTTCTTCTCTCAGCCGCCGGATTCCCTGCGTCAGCTGTTTTTCATTCAGCAGAAACTCATTTGCCGGATAGATCCGGATGCGGTCCAGATTTTCAATCGACCTCTGGCTGGATGCTTCAAAGCTGCGGATCGAATCGATCTCGTCTCCCCATAACTCAATCCGGTATGGATTCTCCTCCGTTAATACATAGACGTCCAGAATCCCGCCACGCACCGCAAACTGTCCCGGAGCTTCGGCCTGATAATTCCGTTCATACCCCATAACCGCCAGTTCTTTCACGACTGCATTCATATCCATCATACCGCCTGTTTCCAGCGTAATGATCTTGGACAAAAATCCAGAAGGCTCTGCCATCCGGTTCATGAGCGCGTCAAACGTAGTAACTACCGTGCAGTTCTGTCCGCCTGCCAGCAGCTTTAACACTTCGATCCGTTCCTTTGCCAGTTCATTTCCGCGGATATCTGACTGATAGAACAATATATCTTTAGCCGGAAAAAAACGGACATCTTTATCAAAAAAACGAAATTCTTCACAAAATTCCCTTGCCCGCTGCTCTGAAAACGTGACGATCAGTCTGCTGTACACTTCTTTACTGATACAATGAATGAAATGCAGCTTCTGTGAATCAATGCAGCCAGTAACTTCCAGAATGCCGGTTCCTGCTTTTCGTGAAAGCAGCTTTCGGATTTCCTGATATTCTGTCATAGCCTCAAGCGGCTCTGTAAATGCATTCATGCTCCCTTACTCCTGTTCATTCCAGCCCCTTTTTCTTTTTATTATATTCATTCATCGCCTGCGCCGCTTCCCCGTTCACGATCATGTCCGCCGCCGCTACAGCATCCTTCATGGCAGATTCCGCCGCTTCCCTGTCCTCTTTCGAAAAACGGCTCAGCACATGATCCGCAAGATCCCATCCTTCCGGTCTGGCGCCAACCCCGATTTTAATCCTTGCAAATTCCTGCGTTCCCGCATGTGCAATAATACTTTTGATCCCATTATGCCCCCCAGCACTGCCTTTTAGCCGGATTCGCAGATTACCAGGTTCCAGACTGATATCATCATACAGGACAAGCAGCCGGGACGCCGGATCCAGTTTAAAAAACTGCAGCGCTGCGCCTACAGCCTCTCCACTGTTATTCATATAGGTCAGCGGTTTCATCAGCAATACTTTCTGTCCGCCAATCACCCCGCTGCCGCATACGGACTTAAATTTTGTATCATGCATCAGAATATGGTATTCATCCGCAATTTTATCAATCGTATCGAATCCAATATTGTGTCTCGTTTTTTCATATCGTCTGTCCGGATTTCCAAGTCCTGCTATGATATACATTCCTGCATCTTCCTCACTTTTTTTATTCATTTCAGCCGCATGGGATACTGCGCTGAATGTTCGCTGTATGGACTGTATCAGCCGAAGCATCGGTTTATCCTCCTTCTTTCCATACGCTACCAGCCTGACCTGCGGCTGGTCCGGCAGAGTCAGGCTGTACAGCTGATTTCAGGTTCCGGCTCTCCCTGCTTTTCAGATACGCTCTGGCCTGCCGGAACAGTCCTAAGTATAGCATTTTATTTCTGAAAAAGAAAGTAGAAAATCATATCTTAAAAACTGTCCATAAATAACTTTTATTTAGCTACTGCCGCAAGCCTGGGCATATCGCCCCGAATCGTTACTGTGAGCGGCCCCCAGGCCGTGAATAGTAACGATAAAACCATCTTTTTTAAATATTGTGTATATTTTACTAGGAAAATTCTCCAGATTATGCTACAATTGGTACAAAGTTATTCGTAACTTTAGAAAAAGAACGGAGGGGTGATTACATGCGCATAACAATCAGCGGCAAAAATCTTGACATCACAGAAGGTCTGCGCTCTGCAGTGGAGGAGAAGTTATCCCGGCTGGAGAAATATTTTACACCTGACACGATCGTGAATGTTACACTTAGTGTTACAAAAAAGCGATATCAGAAAATGGAAGTCACCATACCAGTAAAAGGACATATCATCCGTGCTGAACAGGAAAGTAATGATATGTATGTAACCATTGATCTGGTAGAAGAAATTATTGAAGCACAGTTAAAAAAATACCGTCAGAAGCTGGTAAGCCAGCAGCAGGCCAGTGGAAGCTTCCGGCAGGAATTTATTGATTCTGAAACATCAGAAGAGGAAGAAGTTCAGATTATCCGCTCCAAAAAATTTGGAATGAAACCTATGTTTCCGGAGGATGCATGT
>CANTHI010000002.1 GCA_947653505.1 uncultured Eubacterium sp. | reverse complement strand
AGAGTCTGTCTGCATGATATCTGTTATTAATATGGTTGATCTGCGCTATTTTCAAATGAAACTGTCTGGCCAGTTTTCGCGCTGCCAGAATACAGTTTTCATTTACCTCTGTTTCATAAAGCAGTATATAGTTATGGATACGAGGTTTTATCAGAATTGACTCGTAATGCTTCGCAGACAGGAAAAAAACGGGCTCAAGTACCTGTACAGCTTCTGCTATGCCCTCTGATAAGCAGACCTTCTGTAAAGCTTCTTCCCTCACGGATACCGCGCAAAAATCCTGCAGCCTGTTTTTCAAAAGATACCGGAATTCTTCGGAAAAATCATCCCTGCCCGCGCTTCCTGCATAAGCCGCCTTTTTGGCACCCGTCTGAAAGTGCAAAAAAAATCCATCCTCCCAATGCACGATTTCATCGTTCCATATCTGATCACTTCCGGCAATATATAAATCCGGCTGTTCCAGCTTTTCGATATCGGACGTGCTTGTACATAATGGCGTAAGAGTCAGATATTTTTTGTAAAAAATCTGGTATTTCACTTGTCTGTGCACATTCACAGGCAGCAGGAGCAGTTTTTTTATGTACTGAAAAATACTCCGGTTTTCAATATAATCCGGCCAGACAGACTCTGCTCTTGCCATTACCGGAGGAACAAAATGTAATACCGCCGTCTCATGTCCTTTTAACTGTAAATATTTCATAAGCGCATACTCCTGAAGGGCGGCTCCAACATTTACGGTATTGGTAAAAGTAACTGTATATATTTTCATGCGAATCCATTCCTTTCACACGGACCGGTACTGCTTTAACACCTGCCTGTAAACGTCTGTCAGGCGGGCAGCAACCGCTTCCTCTGAAAAATGTTCTTTTGCATATTTTTGGATCGTTTCTTCCTGAAATTCACCCCGTCTGTGATACATTTTTTCCATCGCGTTTATAAGCTCCTGTTTCTGATTTACTGCTATTAAATATCCTGTTTCATCTGTCACAAAATCTTCCGGTCCGCCGCAACGTGTCGCGATCACCGGAAGTCCTGCTGCCATCGCTTCTATATATACAACCCCAAATGTTTCGAGTTCTGAAGGAAGTACAAAGCAGTCATATTCCTGATAAACTTTTGCAATCTCTGTTCTTGAAAGAACACCGTAAAATCTGACTGCTTTCTCCAGCCCCATCCGTTTTACATATGTTTCCAGCTCTTTTTTCTTTTCCCCGCTACCAATAAATCCCAGACAGATATCCGGATATTTTTTATAAAGACATGCAAACGCTTCCAGTAAAAGCTGGGGACATTTTCTATCAATTAAACTCCCTGTCATCACAAATCCAAAACAATCCTGTATCATTCTTTTTTTATTTTGAATACCGGTTTTTATTATATTGCTCTGTTTCAATACATCATTGCTTACAATATTCGGTATCACTTCACAACATTTACCTGTTCTTTGCTCCATTTTACACGCAAGGCAGCTACTGACAGCAATTACTTTTTCAGCCGCAGCATAACTCTTTCCTGCATACTTTCTTAACTTACCAGAAATCTTTTTTTCAACCATATCCGTAGAATGTTCCGTAATTACAAGCGGTATCTGTTCTTTTTCAGCCAGTGCCACTGCCATACACCCCTGTTCTGTAAAATGCGCATGAATAATATCCGGTCTTTTTCTTCCGCCAAAAACAATCTGATACAGATAACAGACAGCCCACTGGCCTATCCTGCAAAGTATTCCCATTGGCACTGCACCTACCGGAATATCAATCCGGTACCAGAAAATTCCGTCGCTTTTTCCACTGTGCACCCCGTATCTTCTGGTTCTGCGGATGGAACGCAGATCAATTGCAAACAATACTACGCGATGTCCTGCAGCCGCAAGAGCCCTTGCCTGATCATACTCAAAAATCCCCAGCAGGCTCTTCTGATCGGGAATGCCTCTTGCAATAATCAATACATTCATAATGACTCCTTCTCCCATTTCCGCCTGCATCTGATTTACTATTTTGTATTCTTTCGTAAAACTCCGCCAGCTTTTTTTCTTCCTTATCCCATCTGTATTTTTTCTCAATTATTTTTCTGCCATTTCTGCCCATTTCTTTGCACAATTTCTGGTCCCACAGCAGTCTGTTCACAGCCTGTGCAATCTGCTTACTGTCCTGCGGATCCACACAGATACCACACTGTCCTTCCTCCAGATACTTTTTCCAGAGCGCAAAATCAGAAGCTACGACAGGGATTCCGCAGGCCATATATTCAAACAGTTTATTCGGCATCGCATGTATATTGTTCTGATACGGCAGATATAAAAGCACACCGCATCTGCTCTTCTCATACCACTGCGCAACCTCTTCCTTTGACAAAAATCCGAGCTCCCTGACCTTTTTCCAGCCTTTGTATCCGCAGGCCTCTGCGCGAAACTCTTCGGTTATCTCGCCGGCCAGTACAAGCGTTCCGTCAATCTGTTCCATCGCCTTTATCACATTTAAAATCCCATTCATTTTTGTAATGCCGCCTGCATAAAAAATGATGTTTTCCTTCCGGGCATCGTTTCCTGCTTTCAGATTTTCAATCAATGGGTAATTCGCGATTGTAACGACATTTTTATGAATTTTCCGAAACCGTCTCGCAATATAAGGCGTTGCTGCAATGATCCCGGATACACGACGGACTTTTCTATTCTCGTACATTTCAAACAGATTTTCTGCAATCCTTACCCCAATCGTCCTTTTTCCATTTTGTCTCTCAAAATGATCTCTTGGAGCATCTTCATGAGAGTCATAAATTACTTTTCCTATTCTTTGCAGACATGGAATCAGCGGCAAAAACCATACTTCATGAATATGATAAATATCTGCATTCTGTCTGACAGCTTCTTTTCTCGCATCCGATAAATATTGCAGCAGTCTGATATAAAAGCTGGCAGAAATTACTGGTATTACTATAATCTTTACACCTTTTTGTCTGATCCGTCCCAATGCAGGAGAATTGTTTGAAGATGTTATGTAAACAACCTCATAACCGCATTTTGCTAAAGAAACGCATTCTTTTTCAAAAATACGGATATCGTTATACCGGTGGTTAAATCCCAGATGTACGATTTTCAAATACTTCCACCCCTTTCCCAACTATGATGCAGCAGCCCGTCTTCTGCCGCTAACTTACATGAAATTTTCTCATCCACAGCTCCAGACAAATATAACGAAATATTTCTAATTTTATTTCTCCTGACAAAATACCGTCCCAGTTTTGCCTGATTTTCTGATGATCAATAAATCGTTTTGACCTGCAGGTATCTTCCTGAAATAAATCATAGAAAAATGTTTCATGCTCCCGAATCCACCGTAGATCCGGCGTAGAAAAGCCAATTTTATCCTTCCTGTTTCTTATAAGCCCTGGCATATCAAGCGCTTTCCGCATAATATACTTAGACCAGCCTTTATAGATTTTTGCCGGAAGAGGCAGAGCGGATACAAATTCCACCAGCGAAAGATCCAGAAACGGAAGTCTGTCCTCAATCGAAAACGCCATCGAATTTCTGTCCGCATATCTTAATAAAACCGGCAGGGAAATCTGATAAAAATCCGTCATTATAAAATTACCTGTTGCGTGATATTGAAAATTCATCTCCTGTTTCGCAAACTCCCGGTTCAGAAATTCTTTTTCTTTTTTTACATTCCGATTGCGGAACAGGATCTGATAAATCTTTGACAGATCATTCTCTCTGGATTCTGTGACTTTAAACTGTCCCAGTGCGTACAGCAATTCCCGCATCGCAGTCAGATATTTTTTTTGAGAAACCAGTTTTTTCAAATAATAAATTCTGGATTTCCTGTATCCGCATAAAATCTCATCTGCTCCCTGTCCGTCCAGCAGTACCGTAACGCCCCGCTCTTTTGCCCTGCGCATCACACAGTAGGACGCATAAATACTCATGGAGCCAAATGGTTCATCCTGGTGATAAATCACGTCTTCCAAATCTTTCATCAGCATTTCAGAATCCGGATAAATAAATTCCGCCTCTGCTCCTGTTTCTTTTACCACTTCATCGATATATTTTTTTTCATCTAAGACAAAGTTTTGATAACAGGCCGAAAAAGTCCGTACGCTTTCCTTTTTTCCCACTTTTTCTTTCTTTTTCAGACATCTGCTGATCTGGCAGACAATGCTGGAAGAATCCAAACCACCGGACAGACAGCTTCCGACCGGAACATCCGCCCGCAGCCTCCACCTGACCGATTCTGCAAATAATTTCCGAAACTGCCGGATATCCTGCTCTTTTAGTTTTCCATCTGCACGGTCAGAAAAGGAAACTGTATAATACTGCCGGATCTGATAAGTAAGATCTTTTTTTATGATCAGATTGCTTCCGGCCGGAACTTTTTGGATTCCTTTAAAAAACGTTTCGTCCGAAAAGTCCGCAAGACCGTTGACTAAAAAATCCTGTATAACATTTTCATTCGCGATTCTATTTATGGAATCATCTTTTAAAATTGCTTTGATTTCTGAAGCAAACAGGATCCGGTCCTGCTTTTTGCAGTAATACAAAGGCTTTACTCCAAATCTGTCTCTGGACAGAATCAGTTCCTGTCTGTCCCTGTCAAACAGTGCAAAAGCCCAGAATCCGTGAAACCTGTGCAGACATTCGATGCCCCACTGATCATAAGCTGCCAGAATCACTTCCGTATCGGTATGGCTGAAAAACCGGCAGCCTTTTTTCTGCAGCTCTTTTTTTAATTCCGGATAATTATAAATCTCGCCGTTATAGCTGATCACATATCTGTCCTTATAGACCATCGGCTGATGGCCCGCAGGACTCAGATCAAAAATTGACAGCCTCCGGTGCCCCAGTACAATCCCATCATCCATCCATGTCCCGCCGTCATCCGGGCCTCTGTGTATCTGTGCTTCATTCATCTTTCTGACCAGATTTCTATCCTCTTTTGTAATGCTTTTTCTTTTTATGATTCCGCAAATCCCGCACATACAGCCCTCCTAAAATCAGAACCTTATAATATTGCCCTGCGCATCCGTTTTTCCGGCAGCTGCTGCCGGAACTCCTTCTGCCAGCGTATAATCCGGCACATCCTTTGTCACCACAGCGCCCGCGGCCACCATCGCATATCTGCCAATCGTAATTCCGCATACAATCGTCGCATTTGCCCCGATACTGGCGCCCTCTTTTACCAGCGTTTTTTTATAGGCTGCTTTCCCTTTTGGATACTCTGCCCGCGGCGTCAGATCGTTTGTAAAGACACATGAAGGTCCGCAGAAAACGCCGTTTTCCAGCTCCACGCCTTCGTAAACCGATACGTTGTTTTGTATTTTGCATCCGCTGCCGATTCTGACATTTTCGGAAACATTGACATTCTGCCCCAGCGTACAGTTTTTCCCAATTCTGGCCCCGCTCTGAATATGGCAGAAATGCCAGACTTTTGTCCCTTCCCCGATTTCCACATCTTTGTCTATGTAGCTGCTTTCATGCACAAAATAGCTTCTGCCATCCTTCTGCCACTCCTGTTCCATCATTCTGTATACCCCTTCCATTATGCTCAGTGAAATTCGCCTGTCATATTTTCCGAGCCAAAATCCGCCAGCGGCAGCTTTACCGGCCGCCCCTCTTTCTGGCTCTTATATACCGCCAGAACAAGCTCCAGGGCATTTCTTCCTGCTACTGCGTCTACATATGGCTTTCTGTCGTGCAACACCGCATTGATCATATCCGCGTACAGAGCCGTATGCCCGTTTCCGTATACATTGCTGGCTGCTTCTTTCAGCCCGGCAGTCTGTTTGTCTGCTTCCATCTCATCTGCAAACTGCCAGATATCGATATTATTTGTCGATGCTCCGCCCAGCTTGACAGTACCTGTTTCTCCAAACAGATACAGCGTTTCTTCCAGATTCTGCGGATAGACGTTTGTTGTACCTTCGATCGTCGCTACTGCCCCGTTTTTAAATGTTATAACAGCCACACCGACATCCTCTGCCTCCAGATCGTCGTGGAACTGCCGTCTTGTCTGTCCATAGACTTCCTCCGGCTCATCTCCCATCATCCACCGGAGCAGATCGATACCGTGAATGCACTGGTTCATCAGCGCACCGCCATCCGTCGCCCATTTCCCGCGCCACGGAGCCTGCGCATAATAGTCCGCGTTCCGGTTCCATCGCACATGGACAGAACCGTGGGACAGCCTTCCAAACCGTCCATCCTCCAGCGCCCGCCGCATTTCCTGCACCGCCAGATTGAACCGGTTCTGATGACAGGCGGATACTTTTACTCCTTTTTCCTGTGAAAGCCGGATGATCTCATCCGCATCCGCGATGCTCATGGCAACCGGCTTTTCTATGATACAATGGATGCCATGCCGGATACAGTCCAGCGCAATCTGTGCATGACTGCCGCTCTCTGTGGCAATGGCTACAAGCTCCAGATCATTTTCTTCTATCATTTTTTTGTAATCGGTATACCGTTTTCCCAAAAACCCGTCACGAATCCCACACGTTTCCAAAAGCTTATCAATCTGGGAAAGCTCCTTATCGCAGGCTGCCACAAATTCCAGATGGTTCCTGCAGGCTGCCTTTACATGGTTCACGGCAATCCGGCCACAGCCGATCAGCGCATATTTCATTGTCTGCCTCCCTGTCCATACTGATCCAGAATACCGCAGATTTTATCTGCGGCATGTCCGTCCCCATAATACTGTGGTTTCCTGCACTGGCTGATCTGTGTATCGTAAACTTTCGAAAGAATATCTTCCTTCTCTGGCTTTGCCAGTACATTATGCCCGCCTTCCAGCGTTTCTCTCCATTCCGTCTGATCCCTTACCGTCACGCATGGCGTATCCAGCATATATGCCTCTTTTTGCAGTCCGCCGGAATCGGTAACTGCCTTTCGCGCATGTTTGAGCAGATACAGCATGGTGAGATATCCGGCTGGTTCTGTAAATAAAATATTCCGGTATCCATACTCTCTGTCCAGCTGTTTCACCATTGTTCTGATCCTTGGATGAACCGGAAACAGGACCGGAGCGTCCAGCTCCTCAAAAGCTGCCAGTATCTCCCGTATTTTATCCATGCTGTCCGTGTTTTCTGCACGATGAATCGTCGCCAGATACCACTGCTTTATATCCGCTGCTTTTTCCTGCCCCAGTCCGTGCAGCTGGCTAAAATAAAACTTCTGATCATGCTCCTGCATTCTCTCAGAATAATACAAAAGAGCGTCACACATGACATCCCCCACCTGACTGACACCTGTTTCAATGCCTTCTTTTCTGAGATTTTCCACTGCCGCGTCTGTCGGACAAAACAGCAAATCCGATACATGATCTGACAAAATGCGGTTAATCTCTTCCGGCATACATTTATTACAGGAACGCAGTCCGGCCTCTACATGTGCAACCGGAATCTGTATTTTTGATGCCGCAAGCGCACCCGCCAGCGTGGAATTTGTGTCCCCGTAGATCAGCAGGCAGTCCGGCTTTTCCGCAAGCAGTACCCGTTCTATACCGGTCATCATGCCGGCCGTCTGCTGCGCATGGCTTCCTGACCCGATACCAAGCTGGTAATCCGGCTTTGGAATCCCGAGCTCTTTAAAAAATATATCTGACATATCCGCGTCATAGTGCTGTCCGGTATGCAGCAGTATTTCTGTATGATGACGGCGGATTACGCGTGATACAGCCGCGGCCTTGATAAACTGCGGCCTTGCTCCCACTACTGTTAATATCCTCACTTTTCCTGATACCCCTTCTTTTTCCATGTCAGTCGTGCCATATCTTAAAGTACTTCAATATTCGCCCTGTCTTTCAGGTTCTTTGTCACGTTTTTCGTATCAAATATAGCTTTTGCATGCCGCTGCAGCATTTCATAATCCACGTTTGTGTGCGCAGCCGTAATCATCATCAAATCGTAAACCTCCACCTGTTTCGGCGTAATGTCCGTCATGCCTTTCACGGTTTTTCCATGATATCTGTACTGCGGAATATACGGATCGTAATAATCCACCCGCGCGCCAGCCTGTTCCAGAAGTTCCATAACCTCCAGCGCCGGGCTTTCCCTGTAATCGTCAATATCCTGTTTATAGGCCACGCCTGCAACCAGTATCCGCGCACCTTTCAGAGACTTCCTGGCACGATTTAAAATGCGTGCCGCACGGTCCACGCAGTACTCTGGCATCCGGTCGTTGATCATCATGGAGCTTTCGATCATCGATGTATGGAATCCATACTCCCTCGCTTTCCAGGACAGATAATACGGATCCAGAGGAATACAGTGCCCGCCCAGCCCCGGTCCCGGATAAAATGCCTGAAAGCCATACGGCTTGGTCTTCGCCGCGTCGATAACTTCCCAGATGCTGATTCCCATGCGGTCACAGAGCATGGCCAGCTCGTTGATCAGTCCGATATTCACGTTCCGGTAAGTGTTTTCCAGTATTTTTTCCATCTCTGCGACCGCCGGACAGGATACCTCCGTCACCTCGCCGTCCAGCACGGTCCGGTACATGGCTGCCATCACTTCCGTGGCATCCTTTCCGATTCCACCGACGACTTTCGGGGTATTTTTTGTCTTATAAATGAGATTGCCCGGATCCACACGCTCCGGTGAAAATCCAAGATAAAAGTCCTTTCCGCAGACCAGTCCGGAACCCTGTTCCAGCACCCTCTTTACAAGCTCTTCTGTCGTTCCCGGATAGGTAGTGGATTCCAGCACCACGATGGTTTCTTTTGTCAGATATTTTGAAATTTCTTCTGCCGAAGACTTCACATAGCTGATGTCCGGCTGCTGGTGCCTGTCTAACGGTGTCGGAACACAGATCGCGATAAAATCCACATCCTTTACAAATTTAAAATCCGAAGTCGCGGACAGCATCCCCCTGCGCACCAGCCCTTCCAGCTCGCTGTCGACCACGTCCCCGATATAGTTATGTCCGGCGTTTACAAGCCGTACTTTTTCTTCCTGCACGTCAAAACCGGTCGTATTAAAGCCCGCTTTCGCCTTTTCGACTGCCAGAGGCAGACCGACATATCCGAGTCCGACCACGCCGACGTTTAATTTTCTCTGTCTGATTTTTTCCAGTAATTTTTCTTTCATGTCCTGCTCCATATATTCATTTCCCGCCTTTATACCCGCACGGTAAGCTTTTTTCATGTTCCAAAACTGCGCACAATGCTTTAGGACTGTAGAAAAACATCCGCAAACTTTCCAGCAAGCACACCATAATTAAAATACCGGATGGCCGCCTGTTTTCCATTGCTGCCCATCTGACGCCTTTCCCTTTCCGGTAAGGTTATCAGCCTTTCCAGTCCGGCTTCCAGCGCATCCACATCTTCTGCCTGCACGGATATCCCGCACTGGTATTCCCTGATATAATTATTTGGCGCATGAACCGCGTACAGTATCGGTTTTCCGCCCATCATAGCGTCAAACAGCTTGTTCATACAGATACCAAACCGGAACATCCTGTTGTTCAAAGCCCCGATATATACCCCGTCCACTGCCTCAAGCAGAGCCGGAATATATTTTTTCCCAACCGGGTCCAGAAACCGGATATTCTCATACCCCCTGCACAGCTCCTGCAGCCGTTCCTTTTCATTTCCATCTCCTACCAGAAGCAGACTTATCTCTTTTTTACAGACCCTCTTAACTGCTTCAATTAAATAATCAAGAGTATAGGATTTCGTGATGCTTCCAAAAAAGCATAACAAAAAACGGTTCTCCTGCTTCATCTTCCTGATAACCTGTACCGTATTCTGTGGAAGCTCTGGATATCCGGTCCATTCGGAAAGAACAACCCCGTTTGGAATATGCACAAACTTCTCCGGCTTCATCCCATGCCGTACCATATATTCTTTCGCCGCCGGCAGCAGCGATACGACATGATCCGAATGCCGGTACGCGGAATCCTCCGCCATCTGCAGCAGCCTGACAAACGGATGGGACCTGCTCATTCCGCCAATCTCAGTCAGCGTCAGCGGCCACAGATCATGCACCTCATGGATCAGCTTCGCCCCGCACATCCGTGCGATTTTTTGTCCCGCATAAGTATCCAGCGGATACGTGGAAGACGTAATCACCACATCCGGCTGAAAGACTTCCGCGATCCTTTTTGCCGCAAGCCACAGCTTTCCCACAAACCGGAACATCGTCAGCGCGCGTTTGACGCCATTCCCTTCATACCGTCCCGTTTTGATCCAGTGATAAAAAATCCCACTGGTCCTGGTTGTCTGAAAATCTTTTGTCACCTTAGGATTTTTCACCCGCAGGTGGGAATAATCTGCCGCTATCACATGTACCCTGTGCCCCATCCGGACCCATTCCCTCGCAAAATAATACGGCCGGAACTCCATGCCCATCTCTGTGGATCCGGCGTAATGGTTGATCAATAAAATATTCATGCCCTGTTTTTCCTCCAGCCGTGCAGTATCCTATTTTCTCGAAACGCAGGATACAATATATCTGTATTCCTCCCTGACATAACGGTCCATACAGCCGTCTATGGCTCCCAGTATATCCGACAGCCATTTTCTCCTGCCGAATACCCCGAAAAATCCATACGTGCGGTACTGTGTGCATGAAAATTCCTTAAGCAGCCCGTCCAGCTCCGGCAGGCGGATATATCTCCAGCTTTTTCCCCATCCCACACATTTTTTTCTGGCAAACTGGTGCAGCGGCGATGCGGACAGGTTTTCGCAAAAACAAAGTGTCCCGTGTTCTTTCAGCGCACGATGCATGCTATGCAGCGCGCGCCTGATATTTTCATCGTGGCCGTCATGTCCGATGCCGCCCAGCACAGATTTAAAACAGATCAGGTCAAACTCATTTTTATAAGGAATTTCCATTGCATCAATGGTTTCGTATGTTATCTGTCCTGTAATCCCTCTATATTTTTTGTGAAGCTGCTTTGCTTTTTTCAGGCCATCCGTACTGATATCCGAACAGATCACATCCGCGCCTTTCAGCGCCCAGTACAGGGAAAGACCGCCGTTTCTTCCGCCAATGTCCAGCACCTTTTTCCCTCTGACATCATCAGACAGATGCATCTCTTCCCAGAATGTGACCGCCCTCCACCAGTTTTGCACATCCCATTCCACGATATCCGCAGCCAGTCTTTTCTGTCTGATTCTTTCTGCCCGGGTTTTCCGTGTCTTCTGTGTGTTTCGTGCGTTTCGTATTTTCCATGCTTTCATCCGTATTTCCTCCGTCTGCGCGGGAGCAAAATCTTCCGGTCCTTTTTACAGCTGTCTGTACCAGCATCCTCACGGCTTCCGGCTACTTCTAAAACCGTACGCACCAGCGTCCTTACATCCTGCCGGATACTGAACCGTTGCAGCTGCCGCAGGTTATACGCCATCTTAAGCGGCAGTATCTTTTTAAGATATACATCATCCGCATCTTCCGCGCGCTCCAGCATTTTTTCCTCATTTTTAAACCGGATGCTCGCTTCTGATGTGACGCCTGCCGGAAGCAGCAGCGTCGCGCGCATGACAGGCTGGTATTTTCTCACATAATACGGCACCTCCGGCCTTGTGCCTACAAACGTCATGTCTCCTGCCAGTATATTCAAAAGCTGTGGCAGCTCGTCGAGACGGTATTTTCTGAGCACCTTTCCGGCCCGCGTGACCCGCATATCGTTTTTTACAGTGACCCGTGTCCCTGCTCCCGCGCTGTCAGCGGCCATTGTGCGGAATTTATAAATGCGAAAGATCCTGCCGTACTGTGTCACACGCTCCTGCCGGAAAAATACAGGCCCTGCGGAATCCATTCTGATTACTGCCGCAATAACCGCAAACACCGGCGCTGTGATCACAAGAAGCAGCACGGACAGCAAAAGATCCATTCCCCTTTTATTTTCAGGCTGCATGTTTTTTTCCGCAGACTTTCATAATATGTTCTTACCTCTTCCCTGCGCATGCCTGCCGGAAGATCTTCCCATTGTTTCAGTATCATGCAGCATCCCCCTGTCTTTCCCCATCCGCATTCCCTCTTAAAGAATGCCTGTATGCTTCAACATTTTCTTTCAGACAGCTCTGCGTCCATTTCCGGAATCCTTTCCTATACAGCAGCATAGAAAACTCTTTGCATATCCGCTCATACGCCGGCTTACGAAATCCCTCTTAACACCCTGTCCATACACCAGATCACATACTCCACATCCGCATCGCTTAAGCACGTATGCAGCGGCAGTGTGATCTCGTTTTGATACTGCGCATACGCATGCGGGTAATCCCTGATTGAAAATCCCAGATTCCGGTACGCCGTAAACATCGGCAGCGGCTTGTAATGCACGTTCGAAGACACTCCGGATTCCGCCAGTTTTAATATCATACCGTTTCTTTCCGCTTCCGTAATACCCGGTATCCGCAGCAGATACAGATGGCCGCTGGAATCATGACAGGCGTCCTCATGCTTTAGGGAAACTGCACCCAGTCCGCAAAGCGCCTGATCGTAGCGTCTGATGATTTCTTTTCTTCTGGCTAACAACCGGTCATAGCGTTTCAGCTGCTGCAGGCCGATCGCAGCCTGCAGATCCGTCATGTTGCATTTGTAGGCAGGCGATAGGATGTCGTATTCCCATGCGCCGGGACTGTCTTTGGAAAAAGCATCCTTACTCTGTCCGTGCAGGGACAGCAGCATCAGCTCCTGATAAATCCAGTCATCCGTTATCCCCTGCGCTTCCAGACTGCGCCACATCAGCGTGCCGCCTTCGGCTGTCGTCAGGTTTTTTACCGCGTGAAAGGAAATGCTTGTAAAGTCTGCCGCTTCGCCGCACATCTTCCACTGGCCGTCCACGATTCTTTTTGCTCCGAACGCATGCGCGCCGTCTGCAATGACCGCGATTCTGCCAAGCGCCTCCTGCAGCTGTCCGCCTGGGCAGAATTTCGCCTGTTGTCTGTGCACGATCTCATAAATGCGGTCATAGTCGCACATGACCCCGCCCAGATCGACCGGAATAATGGCTTTTGTCCTGTCCGTAACCGCCTGCTCCAGCGCATCGTAATCCATCTCAAAGCTGTCTGGGGCCGTATCCACCAGCACAAGCTTCGCGCCAGTATGGCAGACCGGACTCGCGGATGCTGTATAGGTATAGGCAGAAGTAATGACCTCATCCCCCGGCCCGATCCCAAGCAGACGCAGGGCGGATTCCAGACAGGCCGTGGCAGAGCTTAGGCATACCGCCCGCTTTCTGCCGCAGTAAGCCGCAATCCTGTTTTCAAACTCTTTTGTTTTCGGACCCGTCGTAATCCAGCCGCTTCTTAGTACTTCCGCCACGCCCTGTATTTCTGCCTCCGTTATATCCGGCGGCGAAAAGACGATTTCCCTTTTCTCCATATTTGTGTTACCTTCTTTCTTTTCGTTGATAGCCGGATCTTCTGCTTTTCCATACAGACTGCACAAGTCCCAGAAAAGTCCGGCTCTTCCCCGCTGAGAGCACAGCGCCGCAGGCGGCGGCTGCGCATGCCACGGATACTGCCAGCTCCGGAATGTCTGCCAGTCCTGCCTGTCTTACAAGCAGACATACAGCGGCCACAGCCACTCCCGCGGCAAGATCCGTACGGAAATCTTTTCTGTCCACGCAAATCCTGACACCGTCCGCCGCTCCCGCATGATAAGAGGCTGACAAAAATACGAAAACCTCTGCCAGCAGCGTCGTAAACGCAGCCGCGGGAATGCCCATGCGCGGAATCAGCCAGATATTCAGTCCCGTATTCAGTCCCGCCGCCACAACCGTGGACATCAGAAAGTACTTTTCCAGATGAAACGGCACCAGAAACGCGTAAGAAACGAGACACGATCCAACGGCAGGCAGTATGGCAATGCTCAAAATACGCAGTACGGCGGCTCCGCTTTCATACCCGCTGCCCGCCACAAACGCAATCAGATTTTCCGCTTCAAAAAAGATTCCTACGGCAGCCGGCACCAGAAGCATCAGCAGGATATCCGCCAGCTCAGACAGCAGAAGGCTGCAGCTGTCTTTTTTGTCTTTTTTGTCTTTTTTGTCTTTTCTGTCTGCCGCCGCCAGATAAGACAGCTGCGGCACAGCAGCCATAATCCATGCGTTCACCACTGCTTTTACCATCAGATATATTTTCGCGGCAGCCGCGTAGATCCCAACTGCCGTATCATCCAGCATCAGGCCCAGTATCGCCAGATCTGCATTTAAATAGACAGCCAGCGCAATGCTGTTGCCAAAAAGCATCAGAACCGGCGGCAGATGTTTTTTCAGCCGCAGCCGCAGGACCGGCCGCAGCTTTACGTATCTGCGTATATAAAAAACATTCCACAGGTTTCCTCCCGACGTACAGAGCATGGAAAAAAATGTATATGCATACAAATCCTCCGGTCCCCTGACAAAGCAGAATAATGCTGCCGTACATACCGATGCCGTCAGCAGATACCGGACAGATAAATATAAAAAATCCCCGCATGCCGTGTTGATCCAGTCTGCCCCGATCACGGATAATGCCATCTGCATACTCTGGATCAGAAGCACATACCGGTAAGGCGCAGACCTTCCCCACAGCTTTAGCAGCAACAGCAGCAGCGCATAAGAAAGGAACGTGGACCACAGCTGCAGCGTAAACATTTCGTTTGCAAGCTGCCCCAGCTTTTTTGGATCATCGTGCACTGCCGCGCCTTCCCGCACCGCATAATCCCCGATGCCCAGCGAGGCGAGACAGGCAAAACAGCTGGTCACAGATTGTCCAAACGTATACATTCCGATCTTATCCGCACCCAGCACACGGGAAGCATAGGAAAATGTCAGAAATGGAAAGACAATGGCACATACCTGTCTGAGCATATTCAGCAGTGCGTTTTTTTTCACATTTGTCTTCATCCGTCTTCCCCTGCCCCTCTATAAAAAGAACAGGCTGCCATGAAGCACAGGCTCTGCCATCGTGGCGCTGGTTTCAAAGATAACAAGATCCAGCACAAACCACATACCCGCCAGTACGGCCAGCGCTGCCCCGGCCAGCAGCGAAAATCTGCCCTGCCTTCTCCTGTACCGCATAAAAAAAGAAACTCCGGTCACATTGATCATAAAAGCTCCCCGGATCAGCCTGTAAAAATGCAGGTTCATCATAATGGCAGGTACCGTCAGAAACAGGAGCATATCATAAATAAGCATAAGCCTCAGATATTCCATCTGCCGCCCTGTTATGCCTGGAACACCCCTGTCCGCATGTCTGTATACCATCAGGGCAAGCAGTGTGGTCAGTACATGAATCGCGGCCGGTATTGTCCAGCCAAGATTTCCGGACGTACTATACGCAGCGGCCCGCATATCCGTCTTCGTCAGCGCATGCGCGATCTGGATAAAAAACGGAATCTGGTTTCCGTTCCATACGGTAGCCACCGCCAGAATCAGACCCAGAGCAAACAGCAGCCCCGTGATCTGCTTTCTTTTGCTTTTCCAAAAAAATACCGTCAGAACAAGCGTAAAATAATAAACCGCATGAATCTGTGCAATAATCAGAATACAGATCACATATGTAACCGCCGCCTGTCTTCCACCTGACAGCAGATACCGGAAGCTCCATAAAAACAATCCCAGACAGACTGCGTTGCGAAACTGCATGGAATCCACAAACAGCATCGAAGGCAGATAAAATAACAATACAAACCGGAAATCCGTACCCGTTTTTTTGATCGTCGTCACCGCCAGAAAGCCGGACAGAAACGTCAGCACAGCACGGAACAGATAAAAAGACCATCCCGCCTGATATGCCGCCATACTAAGGCTCCCATAGAGCCTGTCTTTTATGGTAAACGTATCCTGTTCATACAGATAAGCCTGCACATAGTTGAGAATATCCAGTCCCGTCCGGTTTGCGGTCAGCAGCAGAAATACCAGCACAAGCAGCGTCATCTCAGTCAGATCCACCGTTTTTCTCTCATAAGGATCCGGAAGCATCCGCGCTCCGATACAAAACACATATTTTCCACGCATGAAAACGCCTGTCAGACAAAGCAGCCATGCCGCGATATAAAAACCTGTCATCCCGCATCCTCCCGATTCTGATCAGTAAACCGCAAATCCCTGCTCCAGATATCCCTGCACATAATCCCTCACTCCGGTCTCCACATCCGCAAACGCTTTCGTATAGCCAGCCTCCCGCAGACTGCTGATTTCTGCCTGCGTATAATACTGGTAAGTTTTTTCCAGATGCCGCGGCATGCCGGTATAGCGGATCACAGGCTTCATCCCAAGCGCGTGGAATACCGCTTCTGCCAGCTGCGCAAAGCTGTGCGCCTTTCCGGTTCCCACGTTAAACAGTCCGCTTTGCTCCGGATGGTTTAAAAACCACAGCACAACATCACACACATCTTTTACATATACAAAGTCGCGCAGCTGCGCGCCGTCCGCATATTCCGGCCTGCCGGAGCGAAACAGCCGGATTTCCCCATCCTGCCGCAGCTGGCGGTAGCCGTGGTATACCATGCTCGCCATATCCTGTTTGAAATACTCATCCGGTCCATAGACATTGAAAAACTTAAACCCCACATGCTGCGCGGGATGCTCCCTGGCATGATACCTGACCCACAAATCAAACGCCTGCTTGGAATAGCCATAGGCATTCAGCGGCATCAGACGCTCAATCGCGCATCTGTCGTCAAATCCTTCGGAGCCGTCCCCGTAGGTAGCCGCCGAGCTGGCATACAGAAACGAAATCTGTTTCCTGCTGCAGTAATCCCACAATGCTTTCGTATAGCCAAAATTGTTGTCCCACAGATAGTCAAAATCCCGCTCCTGCGTGGAAGACTGCGCGCCCATATGAATCACCGCCTCAATGCCCTCCATGTCCGGCAGCATTTCCAGAAATCTGGATTTGTGGATATAAGCAAGATATTTTTTATTTCTGAGATTTTTCCATTTTTCCGTGGATGCAATATTGTCCACGATAATAATGTCCGCCCGTCCGGCGTCGTTTAATGTCCGGACGATGCAGCTGCCGATAAATCCGGCCCCTCCTGTCACTACAATGCTCATAATCCCCCGCCATGCTCCTTCCGCTCCCGTCCTTCCTCAGCCGGACAGGCATTTTCACTGTTTCTGTCAGTTCCTTCATTTCCGGCAGTTCCTTCATTTCCGGCAGTTCCTTCATTTCCGGCAGTTCTGTCAGTTCCGGCATTTCTGACATTTCCTTTACTTCTGACACTCTGAATAATTTCCGTCGTGGACTTTCCTTCATAAAACGGCAGAATCTCTACCGTTCCGCCCCGCGCTTTTACAATTTCCCTTCCGGCAATCTCCTCAGGCGCGTAATCGCCGCCCTTTGCCAGCACATCCGGCTGCAGCCTTGCGATCAGCTGCTTCGGCGTATCCTCATCAAAAACAGCCACATAATCCACGCATTCCAGTGCACAGAGCACCTGCGCACGGTCCGTCTCACAGTTCACCGGACGTGCGCTTCCTTTCAGTCTTTTCACAGAAGCATCCGAGTTCAGTCCTACAACCAGAAAGTCACCAAGCTGCGCAGCAGCCTGCAGGCAGCGTATATGTCCGGAATGCAGAATGTCAAAACAGCCGTTTGTAAATACCATCTTCCTGTCTTTATGCATACTCCTGCATTCAGAAATCCCACGCTCTGACAGCATTTTCCGCTGCATCTTTCGTTCCGGTTCCTTCTGTTTTTCCTGATGCAGCTTTCGTTCCGGTTCCTTCTGTTTTTCCTGACGCAGCTTTCGTTCCGGCTCATCCTGCACTTCCTTTTCCTGACGCAGCTTTCGTTCCGGCTCATCCTGCACTTCCTTTTCCTGACGCAGCTTTCGTTCCAGCTCATCCTGCACTTCCTGCAGGCGGACTACCGCGGTACCGGTCTTTGACACCTGAATGCCTGCCGCCTGATTTGCAGCGGCTACAGCATCCTGTATCCCATATCCGTTCGCCAGAAATACCGCCAGATAAGCCAGCGCCGTATCACCGGCTCCGGTCACATCAAACACTTCCTTTGCGACAGGCCGCACCTGATGCAGCAGTTTTTTTCCCGCCAGTATCATGCCACGCGCCCCGCAGGTCGTGAGCACATAGCTGCATCCGGCCTTTTCGAGCAGCTTTACGGAGGCTTCCACGGCAGCCTGATCACTGTCTGTATCCATCTGTGTCATCGCCGACAGCTCCTGCAGATTGGGCTTTAACAGCCACGCGCCCTGATATTTGCGTACATCCGGATCCTTCACGTCGGCCAGTACCTTTTTCTGCATCTGTCCTGCCATGCGGATAATCCCCTGCGTAAAATCACAGGTCAGAAGACCTTTCCTGTAGTCCGAAATAACTACCAGCTCCATCCGGTCCAGAACATCCCAAAGCTTTCCGAGCAGGCAGTCTGTGACCTTTTGCGGCATATCTTCCGTAATCTCGGTATCCATCCGCAGCAGCTGCTGGCGGCCGCCCAGAAAACGTGTCTTTACCGTCGTACAGCGGTCACATCTTAGAGACAGGCTGGTGTCGATCTCATTTTTTTCTAGCAGTCCAAGCAGCGTATCTCCTGCTTCGTCCTGTCCAAAGACAGACATGAGAAATACGTTCTGTCCGCCCGCCGCCAGATTGAGCGCCGTATTTGCCGCGCCTCCCGGCACAGAACCTGCCGTTTCTTTTCTGAGTACCGGAACCGGCGCCTCCGGCGAGACGCGCGTCACCCTGCCGCAGAAATACTGGTCCAGCATGACGTCTCCGATGACTATGATATTTTTTCTGTTGATTTGTGCTGTCTGTACCATGAATCCTTTTGTCCTGCCCTTCTGTAACTACTGTATATTTTTTCCGAAGAAATCTGCGCCGCGTTTTAACCCGCTTATTAGAAAATAATTTTCTTTTCGCAGCGCTTTGTCTGCCGCAAGATAGGGCAGGTCTTTTGGCCGGATACAGGTATCACTGACTCTGTCCGGCACCTGCTCCACATATGCATTCCGCAGCTCTTCCAGCGTCCGGATATCGTCCGCTTTGCCGTATCGGAAATAAAGATTGCACAGCTCACGCAGGGCATACTTTCCATACATCCGGTATACATCGCCGCGTCTGCCGCTTTGCGTGGAAAATCCGAACGTGCGTGAAATCTGTTTCATCCTGTGGCTGTATGCCGCCGCAAGATCCGGCTGCTCTTTTGCGGAAGTGCTGATCCCAATCCGCTGCCTGTATCTGTATACTGTCTGCGGGATTTTGTGGATTTTTTTGCAGTAATACCCATAGCAGATGTTAAACAGGATATCTTCCATACCCGTTTTTAAAGTTTCATCAAAACAAAGCCGGTGTCTGTCAATCAGCTCTTTTTTATAAAGACAGTTCCATACATGCAGCGAAGATGCGTCATGCAGTGCATTGAACAGAAACTGATACCGCTCCTGTTCTGTTGCCAGAACCGTATCCGGATAACGGTACTGCCTGCTTTTTATAATTCTGCCGGAAGCGCCGGCCACTTCCAGTATCTTTCCGCCAACGACAAGGTCCATATTTCCAGCCATGCCGTCCGAAAGCGACCGGAGCCAGTTTTTTCCCACACAGTCGTCCTGATCCGCAAATGCGAGATATCTGCCCGATGCTTTTGATATTCCCAGATTTCTGGCGCTGCTGATGCCGCCGTTTGGTTTTTCAAATACCTGTATCCGGCTGTCTCTTCCAGCTTCCCGCAGGGCAATCGTACCGCCACGGTCAGAGGAACCGTCATTGATCACCAGAAGCTCCCAGTCGCAAAACGTCTGTGAACGGATTCTTTGTATCGAATGTCTGATAAATCTCTCCCCGTTATACAGGGGCAGGATAATGCTGACTGCAGGCATAACAGACTTTCTCCCTTCCATTCTGTAAATTTTCACCAGAACCGGCATCCGGTACAGCTGCCACACCAGATTTACAGGTGCCGCTGTGCCTGAACAGCCTCATAGACACTGCACACGGCATGTGCGCCGATCCGCGTCAGGCATTCCTGACCAGCCGGACATTTTGTTAAAAAACAGGGTTTGCATGGCAGGCTGTCGTCCGAAAAAACGTAAACCTGATCTTTGGCATACGGCTGTGCAAACGCGGGACTGACCGGACCGAAAACCACATATACCGGTATCCCATAGGCACGTGCAATATGCCCGGCACTGCTGTCGTTGCAGAATACCGCATCGCACAGGGCAAGCCGCTGCATATACTGCCCAAGCCCGGTCCGGCTGACTGCCACCTTTGCCCCGCATGCTTCTGCTGCCGCTGCTGCCTGTGCGGATACCACATGTCCCTGCGGTCCTTCGAATATCAGAAACGCCCGGTCCGCGGAGCCTGCGCAAAGCTCCTGTATCAGCTTTGGAAAGCCGTTCCACTGCTTGACCAAAAGACCCGCGTCGGGATGGATTCCCAGTATCTGTTTTCCCTGAAAGCCACAGGCATTCCGGAAGCTTTCATTTTCGGCCTTCTGTGCTTTTGTAAGCTCCAGCTGCGGATATCTGTCTTTTTTCCAGATCCTGCATCCGAGCTGTTTTGCAAAATACAGTTTTTCCAGCGTCAGATGCATGGATTCGCGCGGCGGCTTTACCACATCGGTCAGAAAGCACTCCCCGCCGGTATAGCTGTATGCGGCTTTGCGTCCGGCCCTGCACCAGTGCATCAGAAAAATATCCCGCAGATCGCCGCGCGGCTCCAGCGCTATGTCATAGTATCTGTCATTGATCCGCCGCAGCGCCTGCCGGATCTGACTGTAGTTTTTGAGCATTTCCAGCGGAGTGCGTAACGTCTCCGGATCCAGACAGACAAATCTGTCAGCCAGCCCCTGTCCCTTAAGAACCGTCTCTGCCCAGCTGCCGCACACAAGCGTAATTTCCGCCATTGGGGCATTCCTCCGGAGCGTCTGATAAAACGGCAGGGACATAATCATGTCTCCAATCCTTCCGGCTTCCACGACCAGGATCGTTGCGGCGTTTCCGAAACACAGAGGCGTATCCGCTTTTTTTTGATGAAAAAACAGAGCCAATACCGCGTTGATCTGTTTCAGATGCTTTGTTTTTACCGGATTAAATTTCTGCATCATCGTCCGTCTCCTTATCCGGCTTTCCAAAAAACCGTTCCTCCAGCATCCTGCACCAGCAATGGTAAATCGGCAGGTGCAGCTCCTGCACCAGCTCCGTTTCCTGCGCCGGAGCCCGTACCGCCAGTTCCACAGCCGCTGCCAGCGGACCGCCGCCCGCGCCTGTCAGCGCTATGGTCCGCATACCGAGCGCCTGTGCCGTCACTGCGGCATAAATGACATTTTCACTGCTGCCGGATGTGGATATCCCTAAGAACACGTCTCCGGCCTTCCCCAATCCCAGTATCTGCTGGGCAAAAATACCGGATCCTCCGACATCATTCAGATATGCCGTCGCAAACGGACCGCATCCGTCCAGAGCCGCCGCGGGCAGAGGCTGCTCCAGCACTCCGGCCAGATACGCTCCCCTTACGGCATCTGCCGCCAGCAGTCCCTCTGTCAGCTCCCTGCGAAGCGGCCGCGGCAGGTGAAACCGTTTCATCAGCTCTGCCGCCATATGTCCGGCATCCGCGGCTGAACCGCCATTTCCGGCAATCAGCAGTTTCCCGCCGTTTTCATAAGCCGATTCAAGCAGCAGATATGCGCGCACAAGCTCCGCCCGGATATCTCCCAGCACCGGATAGCGCGCCATTAATACCTCCATATGTTTATCCAGTCTTTTTTCCAGTGTTCTCATAGATCCGTGCCCTGCATCTTTCATCCCTGATTATCATTTTCATCACTATCTGTCATTTTTATCACTATCTGTCATTTTCATCACTATCTGTCATTTTCATCACTATCTGTCATTTTCCAGTGTCTGCATATATCTGGTCCACATCTTTTATCTGCTGTTAATAACTGTTTTCCCACCGTTTTCATATATTTCCGCATTTTTTATCTGCTCTTATCTTTTTCCACCATTTTCATATATCTGTGTCTGCGCCTTACCCGGACAGATATTTTACTGCTTCCATCCCGATACATTCTGCCAGATACAGCCGGCTGTATCCGTTTTCACGGTAACAGCGGTAGCGGTCCATGCATCTGTGCCAGCATTTTTCCAGAGATTTTTCACTGCTTGCCCCGCCATAGCGGAAATTTGCAAGAACTTTATTCACAACTGCCATCTTTCTGTCTGCTTTTAAAAACCGCAAAAACAGGTCGAAGTCGTCATAAATGCCGGTATTTTTGTAAACGCCGAGCTCCTGATACGCCTGTTTTGTGACAAACATCGTTGGATGGTTCCAGTGTCTGCTTGTCGCAGACCTTCCTGCCCTAGAGCGTTTGATAAAAGTACTGCCATTGCGTCGGATCATGCGGATATCTGCGTAAAACATGTCATACGCGCTGCTGCGGTATGCACGGACCGCTGTTTTTACAGCGTCCGGCTCGTACCAGTCATCGCTGTTGATCATTCCGATTAAAAGACCGGACGCTTTGCGGATGCCTTTGTTCATTGCGTCATAAATGCCGCCGTCCGGTTCACTGGTCACAACATACCGGATGCCTTTTGCCGCAAATGCCGCTTCATATGCGCGGGCTGTTTCCACCGTCCGGTCGCCGGACTGTCCATCGATTACCAGATATTCGATTTGGGGATACGTCTGGTTCAGCACTGACTCTACTGTCTGCGCAATCGTTGCTTCACTATTGTATGCAACCGTAATAATTGTCACCAGCGGACATCTGTCTGTCCGCTTCGCGTTCCGGTTGTGATGTTCTCTCTTCATAGCCGCACCTGTTCTTTATCCGAAGGCATATAAGAAGGCACGATTTCCCGCACCATCCGCCGGACGTCCCCGCTGTCATTTTCCACTGCTTTTTTCAGCGCATCCAGCTGCTGCAAAAACCGCTCCTCGTCAAACCGGATCGGCTTTCCGATATGGATCAGGCGGTTCTGCGTCTCCTGCAGGCCTTCCTCGTCCATCAGCAGCTCCTCGTACAGCTTCTCTCCGGGCCGCAGTCCGGTAATGCGGATCTCCATGTCCTCGCCCTCCTGATATCCCGAAAGGCGGATCAGATTTTTCGCCAGATCCAGAATCCTGACCGGCTCGCCCATGTCCAGCACAAAAATCTCCCCGCCTCTGGCATAGGCGCCTGCCTGCAGCACGAGCGCCACCGCCTCCGGTATGGTCATAAAGTAGCGGATGACATCGGGATGCGTGACTGTCACCGGACCGCCTGCGGCGATCTGTTTTTTAAACAGCGGAATCACACTGCCGTTGCTACCGAGCACATTTCCGAATCGTACAGCCACAAATTCAGTCTCATATCTGTGATTCAGCATCTGTATAATCATCTCGCAGATGCGTTTGGACGCCCCCATAATATTTGCCGGATTTACCGCTTTGTCCGTGGAAATCAGCACAAACCGCCTGACACCGGATCTGGCGGCCGCCTCCGCCGTCTTATAGGTCCCGAACACATTATTTTTAATCGCTTCGTACGGGCTGTCCTCCATCAGCGGCACATGCTTGTGGGCAGCCGCATGGTATACAATCGCCGGATGGTAAGTCTCCATAATCCGGTTCATACGGTGGGTATTGCGCACGGAAGCGATCAGCGTCACGATATCCAGCTGCGGGTAATCCCGCATCAGTTCCTGCTGGATCTCATAGGCATTATTTTCATAAATATCCACGATCACCAGCCTTCCTACCCGGTGCGCGGCCAGCTGGCGGCAGATCTCACTGCCGATCGAGCCCCCGCCTCCGGTTACGAGAACCGTCTGCCCCTGTACATAATCCAGAATCTCATCCAGACAGACTTTGATCTCATCCCTGCCGAGAAGGTCTTCGATACTGACCTCGCGCAGCTGGGACACGCTGACCTCTCCGTTAATCAGCTGGTATGTACCCGGCAGAATCCGCAGCTCACAATCCGTCTGCTGGCAGATTTCTACAATCCTGCGCACAGACTTTTTGGGCGCCGACGGAAGCGCGATAATGATTTTGCGGATGCCATACTCCCTGACCGCTTCCACAATCGCGCTGCTGCCGCCTACGACCGGACAGCCCTGAATATACTTTCCCTGCTTGGCCGGACTGTCATCAATAAAGCACCGCACCTGCTGGGTCACATATTTACTCAGACGCATCTCCTTTAAAATCGCCGCACCCGCATCTCCGGCTCCGATCACCATCACATCCGCCGTACCATCCCTGGCAGAGCCATATCCATTTCTGAAAAAACGGAACAGACGGTATCCAAAGCGGATACAGACCTCAAATGCCATCAGCAGCAGGATATACAGCACATAATAGCTGCGCGGCATCTGCATTCCCATCAGATGAATGCCTGCATACTGCAAAACGCCCGATACCGTAACCGCAAACGCCACATTGCACAAATCCTGTACACTGGCATATTTCCAAAGGCTCGTATACAGCCGGAATAAATAAAATACAAGCACGGTACAGACAATATTTACCGTCAGATAACGATATCCGTTTTCCACATAAACCGGATCAATCGCAAAAAAACTCATTTCATACCGGAGCGCCAGAGAAAGAAAGCTGGATACATAGACAGCCAGAATATCCGCCAGCAGAAACAGCGCCGCTTTTGCCCGCATACCGGCATCGCCCGTCAGAACAGGCTGGCGCATATGGTGGTCTTTCTGAACCTTCTTTTCCTGTGTGTATCGTTTCATGATCCTGTTTCCCATTTCTCCCGTTTTATTTTCCTGTTACATGCCGGATTCCAAAGCAGCCGCGCCCAGAACCAGAATCCCGTTTTCCTGATAAAACCCCATCGCTTCATCGATCATGCGGTGTGTCGTAGTTCCCAGTCTGCAGACCATAAGTACCGCGCCCGTTTCCGCAAGCGTATCCCATACCGGAACATCCGTACCCGCATATTCCGCAAGCTCCGTATGAATCCCCCACTGCCCAAGCTGGTCCGCGATGCTTTCCACACACTGCCGCTCTTTTTCATTCATTCCAAAATCCGTCACCATGCAGAATCTTTCCAGCTGCTGTTTCCTGCAGAACAGCCGGATACGGCCCAGCACGTCCGCTTTCTGGCGCTCGTACATCTCCTGTCCGGATGCCGGACCGGCTCCGGATGGCGCAATACTTCCAAAAAACGGAAACGTATAATAAGACCGGAACTCCGCGGCGCTTTTTACCGTATCCCGCAGCAGATACCAGCCGGCATAAACCACGCAGTACACGGCGATCCCTCCCAGAAATCCTGCCAGCACATACGGCACACGGACACTGCCCGTCAGTTCTTCTGTATTCTCTCCTGTATCAGAACTGTCTGAAACTCCTTTTATTACACTGTCTCCTTCTCCTATACCGGAATCCGTTTTTGCTCCTCCATCTTTCAAAGCTGTCCCTGCTTCCTGCGGGACCAGAGTCCCGGCCTCCTTTGCTGACGCATACATCTCTGTCTGCTGCGCATCGAAGGCATCCACCATCGCCTTTAAATTTGCCTGATCGGACGCCAGTACCGACCGCTTGTCCCGCTGCCATGCCAGCAGATCACTGTCGATCCGCTCCTTTGTCCGGCTGTTTACCAGCGCAAATGTATGCCGGCCGCATTCCTTCTGTACCGTCAGGCTGTATTCCTCCAGCACCTTTACCATATCTTCCGCAAGCCCCGCCGCCATACCGGCATCCCGTCCGGTCACATCCACTGATAAAATGACGCCGGAAAGCGTATCTCCGGAATCATCCGTATAAGTGCCGCCTGATCTTTGCGACACCTGAAACAGTTCCGCCAGACAACGGATATCCATACCCGCGATTCCGCCTGCTGCCTTTTGCGTATCTGATTTGTCATTTCTGCTGTCCATTTCCAGAACTGCCTGTGCAGCCCCATCGTTGATCAGGTACGTCAGATAACTGTCAACGATTTTCTGCGTCGTCCACCCTGAAGCGCCTTCGATCTGAAACAGCAGCTGGACAGTATTTTTATGATAAGGATCCATCTGCATCAGTACAGACTGCTCCACATAGTTCTTTAACTCCTGCGTTTCCATCTCCAGTTGTCTGGCAGCCGCCACACCGCGAAGCCGTTCTTCCTGCGTCAGCACAACAGGCTCCGCCGGTTCCTGACCGTCTCCCGTTATGTCATCTGTCTGGTCTGTATCTGAAATCCAGCCGTTTTTATCTGCCACATAACTGCCAGCCCCTGCAAGCACCGCTGCCGCTGCCGCACAGACTGCGATCCGCTTCCACTGTCCGGCCAGCCTGCGCAACAGATCCGGCAGATCAATCTGCACTTCCTGTGTTCTTTTCCAGGAACAATCCCTGTTCATTTCCGATATCTCCTGTTCATTTCTGTTATTTCCTGTTTCACCCCTGATATCCCCCATTTATTCCTGATATCTCCTGTGTAATTTCAGTATCTTATGTTCTTTCTAAAGTCCTTCATTTCAGGATTCATTCATAATCTGTGCAACAGACTTCATAATTCTGATATACATGGAATAACTGTCCGTATTTCTTTCTTCCTTTTTTTGTTTCCCGTTTTCCTGACCCGAATGGTTCCACATATCCAGCACCGCCTCCGAAGGCTGCGCCCTGCCCCAGAGCAGTGCGTCCGCATCGGTATCCAGTGCCTGACAGATGCTTACAAACGTCTCCAGACTCATGATTCTGGAACCGCGTTCAATATGTCCCAGAAAAGACATGCTGATCCCGCATTTTTCTGCCAGCATATTCTGTGACCATCCTTTTGTCTTTCTGACCTGCCGGATTCTCATCCCCAGTCTGCCATAATCCAGTTCCTTCATATCCTTTTTCCCCTTTTCCTGAGTCCTGCAGCGCGGTTTTTTGGGTATCGTTCAGAACCAGACAGTTAATTCCTGCCGCAGGGCTTTGCTGCGTTTTATAAAACATAACATTTTATAACAAAATGTTATGTTTAAAAGCCTTGTCAAAAAGCCGGAAAGCCTTGTTACATAAGGCTTCCGGCTTTTCATGAAAGTTACGGATGTTGTTTGTAAATGTGTTCCGGGAATATTTCCGCCACTGTTTTTTGGACT
>CANTHI010000001.1 GCA_947653505.1 uncultured Eubacterium sp. | reverse complement strand
AATATAGATAATATAGCATCTATAGATGATATAGCATTCATAAACTTTTAATCATCTAGTGTACGCTCCTTTATGGAGGTGCATAAATGATTAGTTATGAGCCGTTCTGGAATTACATTAAAGAGCATGGCATATCTACGTACCGGCTGATCAACGACGGTATCAACCCAGATGTAATCCAGCGCCTGAGATCCGGCAAAAACATAAGCATCAAGACGCTGGACCAGCTCTGCAAAGAGCTTGAGTGTACAGTCACAGATATTCTGGTTTTTGTTCCGGATGACGAAGACATCTGACCATGCTGTGCTCTATCAGCAGTGGTACCGCCTGTACCGCTGCTGTTTTTCAGCGCTTCCCGTCTATGTGTATCCAGTTACTGCCCATACACTGTGCAGCCAATAATCTGGCTGATACTGAAAAGTATATACATTTATATCCTATATGTCAAATTTAAACATCATAAATGACAATATAATATCTTGTTAGATAATGAAATATCCATTGAGCTGTTCTATCCTTAATCCAAAAGGGGATAAGGATCATGGTAGCTGAAAAGATAAAGACATTACGGGAATCCAACGGCATGACACAGAATGACATAGCAAAACGTCTGGGAATCACACGAAGCAGCGTAAATGCATGGGAGATGGGAATCTCTGTGCCATCCACCATGTATATTGTGGAGCTGGCCAGGCTTTTTGCGGTATCAACAGACTACCTGCTTGGGCTGGAGCACAGGGCGGTGCTCGACATATCGGATCTGGACGGAGAGAGCGTGCGTATACTGACTGAGATGGCACAGTATATGAGGAACCGGCAGGGCTAGGCATAGATGACGGCACCGCCTGTCAGGTCTGATGCGTCCATGCCGTCCAGCGGCATGAAATACAGCCTGCGGTTATTAATGACTGCTGCAGCAGCGGATTCTGCAGCAGCGTCCCCGTCCATGTACTTCTGATACCATTTGTCGAGCATGAATCCCGTTGTAGTGCCGTTCCAGGGACGGATGATAAGCAGGGACGTATGCGGTCCGTCTGCCCACAGATCCGGTTCTGCAATGCGTACTTCTGCTCCGCCCAGTTCTTCCGGGAGTGCGTTTTTGACGTACTGTGCAACTTTTTCAGCAAATTCATATTTGCTCATTCTTTTTTTCATTTCTGTATTCCTTTCTCTGTAAGATTTATACAGAAATGCACCCGTGCCAGGAGGGCATTTTTAATGAACAGGCTGCAACTGAAAGAACACCATTAGGAAACGTGCAAGAATATCAGCCTTTCTTTTTGTAACCAACATAATCAGGAGACCATGCGTTGTAGACATGATATACAGGATCGTCTATGCCTGTTGTTAAATGAAGGCATCCGGCTGCCTCGCGCGAAAGGCCGAAAATCTTTGGATGCATGGGAAACAACTTGGTAAAGTCAGCATCCGGCTTAAACCGTCCGTCTTTCAGGCATTTTATAATATAAGTATCCTCACGTTTTGTATCGAATGTAAAATCTTTTTCCTGCCGCTGGTCACCGGCTAGCACATCCCTTTTAAACGCAGCATCCCCGCCGGGATAATCGGAACAGTCTGCCAGGCCATGCGAACGGTAATAAGCAAGACGTTCTTTTGAGCCTTTGTAATGCTTTTCGCGCCTGTGCAGCAGATCGCGTAATCTGTGGCGACGTTGTAAGAAAGCTTCATGTTCTGTCATGAGTAATATCCTCCTTAATGTATAATTTAATTAAACACCCGTGCCCGCAGGGCATATTTAAGTGGATTGATGAAAGAAAGATGCAGCTATAGAAAAAAGATAAAAGGAAACAGAACAGAGAAAAGGGGGTCAAGGGGGAAATCCCCCTTGTGATGATTTCAGGGCGAAGCCCTGACGCCAGTTTTAAATTTAAACGGCATAAAAAATATGCCATCCAGGCCGCGCAGAACGGGCAGGAAGGCATGTTTTTACGCAATATAGAGTTTTATACGGCTAGTAATAAAAACGTCTTAAAACGCCAAATAAGGAGGCACATTGAATTCCATAACTGTATCAGATTCAGCTTTATTCATTCGGATCTTATAAATTTTTCATTGCAGTCCATGCACAGCACATTTATTTCTTTTGTTGCGCGAAATGAACTTCCGCAGCATGGACATATGTATTTTCTTGTGCTTGACGGCTTTTTTGTTTTGCCGTCTGAATCTTTTTCTTGTCTCCAGATCTGTATTTCCTCCAGCCTGTGACGTTTACAGAAATCAAGTGTCTCCTGTGACGGCTTGCTGATTGTCCAGCCATATCTTTTGTGCCTTTCAACTTTTATCTTTCCAAGTTCTTCCGCTGTCTGTTTAAAATACTTGTTATGGTATACATACCTGTTGCTTGTGTCTTGTATGCCGTGCTGCATATTCCAAATATGGCTGCATTCATGGATCAGTGTTGTTACGATTTCAGATATGTCACGTTTCAGATAATTAGCCGATATGTTCAATTCTTTCATTGATTTTTTATCTGTAAACCATGTATTATCGACTGAAACATGACCGTAGGATCTGACGCTTTCTTGTACGGTCAATGTGATTTCTTCCAGCTCGCCATAAAAGTATTCCTGGTTGATCAGGCTGTATATTTTTTCTAAATATTTAACGGCTTTTTCGTATGTATTAGAGCGTACTGCCATAATGCCTTCCTTTCTTGTACCTTCTACAGCTTTTCTTTATCTTTAGAATGCTTAATGCAGAGGATGGCTTCGTTCAATCTGCACTTAAATCTGCTCATTCATCATCTGCTTCTGATGATGGAAAAGTAGGATATGGACAGTAAACTTCACAGACAGAGGGTTTATCGTTATACCAATCTGAATCCGGAGACAAAATACTTTTTTCATACTCAGGTGGCCGATGAAACATACCAAAGTAAATTTTTTCGTATGTGTTTTCCACAATTAAAATAAGCTTTGGATGCATATAAAAATGACGTCTAAAGTCCCAATCAATTTTAAAACGACCATCTTCAATACATTTGTAAATATATTCATCCTCTTGCTTCAATATAAATGTAAACGGATGACGTTCTTCACGTTGATTACCAGCAAGAACATCCCTTTCAAACGCTGCATCTCCGCCCGGATAATCCGAACAATCTGTTAATCCATGTGACCGATAATAGGCAAGACGTTCCTCAGATCCCCAAAAATTTGCTTCTGTTTCAGCTATAGATTTTTTAAAATACTCGTGCGATTCTTCTTCACTCATAGATAAAATACGTTTTTCTTCATCCGATACTTTAATCCATTTCTTTGCATCTGCCAAACGCTCATGCCAGTCTTTAACTTTGATCTTTTCGCCAAACGCTTCAATCTCAATCACTCTAATTACCAACCTTTCTCATTTTTATGATTGTTAATAGTCATAAAAAACCGTACCAGAAAGCTTCTGACGGCTGTACGGGTACGGTTTTTATGCTATTTCCAATATCTTTTTGATTCTTCTTCTGCACGCTGTAATGGAAGATTAAATTTTTCTGAAACACGCCTGCAAGTTTCCTGTAATGAGTAACCGACTTCCTGATAAGTTTCAACAGCGCCTTTAATCTCACCTTCGCGTATTCCCTCAATTCTGCTGTCCATCCGCATTTCCTCAAGAGCTAAGCACATATCTATCTTCTCCTTTCCTTCCGGATATTTTAACTTCGAGTTCGTTGTAACATTAATGACTTCCGCTGCCTGTCTGTCCAGACTTTGAAAACTTTTATCAGCCTGCGTTACTTCCTGCAGCTTTTCTTTATCTTTAGAATACTTGATATACAGCATGACTTCTTTCAGGCTGGTCTTAAATTGCTGGATTTCAGCGTCTGTCATCTGTTCCGGTGCAATCAGGTTGATCTTATAATCCGGCACGTACTGCATAATCGCATCATCCGCTGCTGCGTACATCTCCTTTAATGACAGTGACCCATCCCATCTGTCCGGCCCGAAATAGATTACCAGTGTCACGACAGGAATTAATCTGTCGGTTTTGTAAAATCCGCCAAGAAATTCCCCGGATGTCGGCTCATACCCCGTATCTTCTGTATCACCAGATTCCTTTCTATGCGACTTTGCAGCCTTTGTGACCTGACGTGCAAGCTGCATGGAGTCATAAAGCATGTTCTTTACAGGCATTGCATAATGTATGGTTCCCTGGTCTTCACAACCTAAAATACAGTACGCGATGTTTCCATCGGTCATCATAAGCTTTAACACATCCCGGTATTTCTGTTCCGGTACGCCTGCTTTCCCCTCTCCGTATGGAACGACAATCTCTGTAGAGTCCATTTCAGTTAGATTATCAGGATTTATTACCTGTTTTCCGTGGTATAAAAATTTATTGAACACATCAGCAAAGATTACCGGATCTTTCATATAGTTTTTTGTAACGGTATCTATCTTTCCCAGTTTCTTCATCCCCTTTCATCGTAATCATTATTCTGTCTGATTTACAGTATATCATAATTTAGAAATTTTCTCTGCAATCTTTAATTTTTATCTATTTTTTACGCACAGATGCCAAAAAGCTCAATGGTACGCCCTTTTTCTTTTGCATAGCGCAGGCAGTCCGCAGTACCGCTTTTAGTCCTGCGATCCTGCCAGCTATTATCTTCAAACTGCCCTAAGACGTAACCAGAATCATTTACCATGCATTTGTTACGATACATAAGGGCTTTAGTAATTTGTGAAAAGTCATTAAGGTTTATTGTTTCTGTACAGATCAGGATTTCATCTGCATGTGCCAGCATAATGTTATATTCGTTCTGACCGAATAATCCATTCTTAGACCAGCGGCGTTCCTGTCCCCGGAATGGTATGTAAACGATGTTCTGTATGCCATTGATTTCTTTTGCAACACGGTTCACGGCCCAGAATGCCAGCTGGTCAAAGCCCTGTGCTCCGCCTGTAATGAATCTTTTGTATCCGTTTTCCCCCATTTCATACACAAAATCTGCAATCCGGTCAACGATTTCCTGATAGTCCTTTCTCCTGGCTTCTCCATATGGATTGATCTGAAATATTGATTTTGGACGGTGCCCGGTAAAACATACGGTACTGCTTGATTTTATATCCATGCCTCTGCCTCCTCTGCTGCGTTTTTGTTTCAATGACGCACCCGCAGCGAATTTTTTTGAAACAGCAACCGGATTTTTATGAAAAAAATTGCCTGGATATTTGACGCTGTACAAGCTGGATCGGGATCATGCAGACGGAAATTGTCAGAATATTTCCGTCTGCAGAACCTTTATTGTGTATGTATTACAGACAATTTCGCGTTATCAAACCATAAGCTCAAACAGCAGCCGTACCCCAAGTTTCATCCCGCCCCTAAGGTAGTCAAAATTTGCCGATGTAACTGCATCTTTTAAATCTGTGGATGCTTCTTCTATCAGATGTTCAATCTGCAGTTTGTCCAGCCCTGAGAAATCCTTTTCTTTCATATCCATCGTATACTCTTTAATTTTTGTCAGAATGTTGCTGTCATTTGTTTTGATAAAACCAAAGTACGACTTCTCCTGATTTTCCGATTCCCTGCCTATAATGAGATCCAGAATATCATCCAGGCTGACCATACGGCTGTTGTCCGAATTGTCTGTTTCAAATGTTATTTTCGTCATATTGGATTACCCCTTTCTTAAAATTATGCTGCAACCTCTATCCGGCTAAGCACCCGCTGCTCCCAGGCTTTTAAAAATTTATCTACTTCCGGTGTTGCAGCACAGTTTCCAGTACCGCGCACCTGAACGATTTGACTACCACGAATCTCAATCGTAAAGAACGACTTTTCAAGATCACTGCACTGGCGCAGGAACAGTATCACACATTCATGCTTAGCCACGCGTTCTACGTAACTGCCTACACAATGGTGAAGCGCGTGTCCTTCCCTGACAACATCATCCGGAATGGACGGATATACAATTTTCATGCCGCCCTGCTCAAAATCAAACTGCCCGGCAATTCTTTTGTATACGGCTGCAAAGGCACGTCTTTCCTTTGCATCAGCCTTATGTTTCATCCTGTGTGCAGCTTTATCATGCGCTTTCTGCAGATCTGCCGGGTATTTCACAAAACTGTTTTTGATGTCATAATTCAGTTTTTTACACAGCTCAAGGTAATCACGGTACTCACTCACAAGATCTTGCATATTTTTGTATCTCTGTGTACCGTATTTGGTTTTACGCAGACGTAGAAATTCATACTGACTGTCAAGATAGCACATGGCTTTATGCGGGGTCATGTGTTTGAGGATTGGCAGCACATCACGGCTGATTTCATTCTGGATCTGCCAGATTATCAGTTCCTGTCTTCCTTTTATTCCAGCGTAACCCTGATATATTTTTAATTCTGCCATATCTAGATCGATGCTGCGCAAAAAGCCTATATCTTCTGCTGCTACACCAAGTATCCGGTGTGTGCGGTGCTGTGATTCGTCCAGGCAGCTTTCCTGATAGCTGTATACGAGATCATTTACAACGGCATAAAATCCTGTTTTGACAAGGTGCTCCAAAGCAGGATGGTTAAGATATGCAGATAGAAAGCGCGGTGCCAGAAACGGCTTGCGGAAGTGGTTATAAAAACTATCGATCAGGCAGTACTGCCAGGGTGTTCCGGCAAATGCATCAGGCAGATTTTTTGTATATAAATGACCTGATGCATCTGACTCAAAGCCCTCATAAAACATGCTGCTGCGCGGACGTTCGCCCTCTTTCCAGTCTGTCAGGATGCCGCTGTGGTATGCGTAATAATAGCTGTCAATCCGGACTCGTCCGCTTTCTGTGTCCTGATGTATAAAATGCCGGGCATTTTCGTAAATGTTTATTTCCGGAATATCATTTTTATAATTATAATAAATTTTTATGATACGCAGCAAAAGTTCCCCATTACCAGTATTTTGCAGGACTTGTACAGTATCACGGTCATACATACTGCTTCCGCGTCTGCTGCGCGGTTTGCAGATAATCTCTTTTTTGCAGTGCGTGCAAATCTTCTTTGCGCCCTGTTTCACGCCGGACAGCCGTATTTCATGGCCGCATGCGGAACAGACGCCAGGTACGTTGCGGCTCCCTTTCACGTAGTCATAAAAGAAGTATGCCGGCATGACTGAACGGTGTACCCACCCTTTCAAGCTGCGTGGCAGGTTCTTTATTCCTTCCATGCGGTCTAAAATACGCCGTTCTTTAATACGCTGCTTATCCAGCCTTTTCCGCGCCAGTATAGCGTCCTGTGCGCTGATAAGGGCTGTAAATCCGTCTTCATTGCTGCTACAATACCTGCTGACACGGGTATTGTCTTTAGGCGAATAAAAAGCACATTTCCTGCGGAAAGACCAGTCTGTGCCCAGACGGTCAAATGCTGCTGTACGCCATGCAGTACTTCCGTCGTCCTTATATGCCAGGGTTATAAAATCGTCTTTGCCATGAAACATCGTCATACACGGCTTAAAATCCCCCTGTGTTGCCTGTGAGCGGGAATAGATGTACAACACCAGTGTTTTATGGTTTCCAATGATTTTAACTGCTGTACGGATGATGTAACCAATCTGATCCGCGTGCAGGATTCCGTTTCGTGGATTCATTTTTAACCCCGGATTAGCAAATTTACGGCATTCTTTTTTATTCATCTGCATGTAATGCACCCCCTGTTTTTATTTCCTGAATATTTCAACAGCTAAAAAAGGCTCATCTGTTCAAAGCTGCTGGCTGTTTTCTCTGCTTCACCGCTTTTTTCATCTGGCTTCGCTGCCTTTTTAGATTTGGACGCTGCCTTTTTAGGTTTTGCTGCTGCTCCTGTATATGGTTTCGGTACGAATTTTTCTTCTTTTTCTGTGTCTTCCGGTGCATCCGCATCATGAAAGTAGTCTTCTGACCATTGGTAACAAAGACCATCTGGAACATCGCTGCCATATCCGTTGCTGTCTTTTGGTATGCCGTTTTCTTCCATTTCTTGTAGAATAAATTCTTTAGCTTTACGGTTTATGTATCGAAAGCAATGTGCCATGCTTTTACGCGGATGCATGGTAAGACGCGCAAATGCAGGGTCTTTGCGGCATAAATCCTGAACGTGTTCAGCAACACATTCTTTAAGATTTCGGCGCGTAATCCGCTCCACATCTGTACTGATTCGTTTTGTAGA
The DNA here is from genome assembly GCA_947653505.1 of uncultured Eubacterium sp. The sequence goes on along the minus strand of CANTHI010000001.1, from coordinate 21,773 downwards.
TGCGGATATTACATCATCATCGCTCATATCCTGGAGCTTCTTTAATGCTTCGGCTTCTGCCTGCTTCTTTTCAAGCTGCCTGGCATCCCATTCCTTTTTTCTTTTAGTTTCAGCAGCTTCGTGGGCTTTACGCTTCTCCGTATCGTCTGTGATTTTGGCTTTATTATTACTGACAGCCCCGGAACTAGAGGACATATCCAGTACAAGCTCTTTTTTCTGCGTTTCCGGCTGGTCTGTACAATCTGGTGATTTTGTCATTTCTGTTACGGCCTGTGCTTTCTGAGCAGTTTCCGTAGACGGCTGTTTTTCCGATACATCTGCCTGTGTTTTTTCATCCTGTTCCTGGCCATATACTTTTGTTCCGGATTCCGGCTTAGCACATCCGTTTTCAACAGCTTTTTTAGGCGTAATATCAGGCTTTTTTACTGTATGTGCAGAAGCAGGTTTTACAGCATTTTCCGATGTTTTTTGTGACACAGGCTGCTGTATTGCTGTCCGGCGTACAGATTGCTGCGGGGATTTATCCTGTGCTTCAGGCTGATTTGCGGTATTGGGATTGCCAGATGTCATAGGTTGTCTTGAAACATGATGGCTAAACGGGGTTTGAAACAGCTCAATCCCGCTGATTTCAGAATAACTCATACAATGACCTCCTCTAAAATGGTGTTTTTACAGATTAAATAAAATCGCTGATACACATGCCCGGAGCATCCCAGGGATTTGATGGGGAATAATCATGTGCCGTACAGGATGGCGTATATTGTTGTTCTCGCTCAAGATCTTCTTCAAGATATTTGATTTCCTGCTCAAGATCTTCTTCAAAATCAGTTTCAGGTTCCGGCTTTTTTAAGTATTCAATCCACTCATCAAGGTCTATTTCGTATTTTTCGACTTCTGCAATCTGTTCTTCCTTTGTCTGGTATCTGTTAAATCTGCGCAGCAATAAGACAGCTTTCAAGATTTTTAATTTTCTTTCCATCGTAAACCTCCCCATTTTATGTAAAATACTGACTATCAGCCAGATAATTATGTTTCGCATAAGCACCCGGCCCCCGTAGGGGCCTTTTAGTTTGGTGCTACGCTGCAGTCTGTGGATCTGGTGCGCCGATGTTTAGCTGTGCGTCAAGCTCTGCAAGGCGTGCTGATTTCTGTGCTAACTCGTCTTCGTACAGGAATGGCTTATTGATTTCAACTTTGGCTGCGTCCATCTGCTGCTGCAGATTATCGTGTTTCGCTTTGTAAGCTGCAAGCTGAGCATCTATCTTGCCAAGTGCGTTATTAATTCTGGTAATATTGCCAAAAATATCACCGCCAAGATCAACCTGATAAGATACAGCGCCTTTGATGATGATTTTATGTACGAATCCGCTGAATTTCACAGACAACGAAAATCCCAGGTAACTGCCAAGTTCAACCGGTTCCAGACTAGCTACATCTTTGCAAGCGTCAATCAAAGCTGTTCCGGCCTTTTCTTTGTCCGTATAAGTCATTCCATTGACAATCATGCCTGCAAATTCTCCATCCGGGCGCACATTCTGCTTTAAGGTCTGAATGTCGGTTTCCATTCCTGTAATAAAGCCTTGTGCCTCTTTGATTTGTTCTGGATAATGCTTCATCACATCATCTTCCATGCGATATAATTTGCTCTGATGATCAGCTTTCATGATCCGCAGGCGTGATACTTCCAGCTCAAGATCCATGCGCTCCTTAATTCTTGGGTCTCCAGCGCATAAAGCTTTGATTTCAGCAAATGACAGCACCGTTTCGTCTACGTCTTCGCATGAGCGTACTGGGGATTTACTTGTCATGATTTGAGAGATAAACTTCTGTTTGTTCTCAACGGTTTGCCAAAGGTACGCATCAAATGTGTTTTCTGTTACGTACCGGTAAATATGCACTTTCGGATTTTCATTACCTCTCCTTACGATTCTGCCAGCACGTTGAATCAGATCTCTTGGGCGCCACGGGCAATCTAAATCATGTAATGCAATCAACCGGTCTTGAATATTTGTGCCTGCACCCATCTTTTGTGTAGAACCGATCAGGACACGCACCTGTCCGCTGCGCACTTTGGCGAAAAGTTCTTTTTTCTGAACATCACTCTTTGCACTATGTATAAACACAATCTGCTCTGGAACCATGCCACCAGCGATTAGCTTTGTTTTAATGTCTTCATAGATATTTGTAAACCGGGAATTAGTATCAGGATTGGCCTGCTTTCCGGTTGGTGTCGAAATATCGCAAAAGATTAATTGTGTAAGTCTGTCTACATCACCGTCCCGCCATTGCTGCAAGACGTTAGCTACGCACATATTAACTTTGGTTCCAGGCTCGTCCGGCAGCATTGGATTGATGATGCGTTGATCTAAGCCAAGTTTTCTGCCATCCGATGTGATTTTAAGCATATTATCGATACTGGAGTCGATACCTTTGTGTACTTTTTCTGCACGCTTGGAAAGCTCTTTGACCATCTCTTTTTGGTGTTCTGTAGGCTGTGATACGACAGTGTGGTATTCCACTTCTGGTACAGGCAAATTGAGCTGATCCGATGTTTTAATATCAGCAATTTCGCGGAACATTTGCATCAATTCTGGAAGATTAAAGAATTTTGCAAAGCGCGTCCGTGCCCGGTATCCGGTTCCTTCTGGAGCCAATTCCAGTGCCGTAACTGTCTCACCGAACCGGGATGCCCAGCAATCAAAATGTGCCATTCCCATAGACTGTAATTTATCAAACTGGAGATAACGCTGGATGCTGTACATTTCCGTCATGCTGTTGCTGATCGGTGTGCCCGTTGCGAATACAACACCGCGTCCGCCTGTGATTTCGTCCATGTATCTGCACTTTGCAAACATATCACTTGATTTTTGAGCATCTGCTGTAGAAAGACCTGCAACATTGCGCATTTTGGTATATAAAAACAGATTTTTGTACATATCGCTTTCGTCAACAAACATCATGTCAATTCCAAGCTCCTCGAACGTCACAACATCGTCCTTGCGATAATTACCCTGCAACTTCTCCAGACGTGTCTCCAGGTTTTTCTTCGTTATCTCAAGCTGTTTGACTGTAAATCGTTCGCCTCCGCTGGCTTTCACTTCCCGGATACCGTCTGTGATTTCATCTATCTGCTCTTCGATCAGTCTTTCCTGACGTTCCCGGCTGAGTGGGATTTTCTCGAATTGCGAGTGACCGATGATAACTGCATCTATATCGCTGGTCGCGATACGGGCGCAAAATTTCTTACGATTGGCAGTTTCAAAATCTTTTTTGGTCGTAACTAAGATATTAGCAGCAGGATATAAGCGTAAAAACTCGGCTGCAGTCTGCTCCGTTAAGTGGTTGGGTACAACAAATATCGACTTATGGCATAAGCCAAGGCGCTTTGCCTCCATGACGGCTGCAACCATTTCGAACGTCTTTCCGGCCCCAACTTCATGAGCAAGAAGCGTGTTGCCACCGTATAGGATGTGTGCAATGGCATTAACCTGGTGCGGTTGCAGAGTGATTGAAGGATTGATGCCATCAAATACTATATGACTGCCATCGTATTCACGCGGTCTGGTGCTGTTCATTAACTCGTTATATTGCTTTACCAATGTCCGACGGCGTTCCGGATCTTGAAATATCCAATCGCGAAATGCATCCCGTAATGCCTGCTGCTTTTGCGATGCAAGCGTGGTCTGTTTTGCATTCAAGATGCGTTTTTCTTTACCGTTTTCGTCTTCGATTGTGTCGTAAATGCGAATATCGCGCAAATTAAGCGATTCCTCCAGAATCCGGTAAGCATTGGCCCTGTCTGTTCCATACGTGGTATAGGCCGCTACATCGTTGTAATTGATAGCGTTTTTATTACTGATAAACCACTGTGCAGTTGCTGATGAATAGTTGACTTTAACTTTATTACGCAGATTAACAGGAGTTTTAAGAATTTCGGTCATGAACTGTTGAATATAAGACTTATCAATCCAAGTCGCACCAATTCGCACTTCGATCTCCGATGCGTCAAGGTCTTTCGGCTGTGCTTTTTCAAGTGCTTCGACATTGATCTGATATGTCGGGTCTTGTTCTGCAGCTGCTTTTGCCTGGCGGAGCTTCTTCCTGACATTTCCAGATAAGTATTCGTCTGCTGTCTGCCAGGTAATTTTGAATGGATCTTTGTAAATGACTCCATATAGTTCTTTTGTTATCTCTGCTTCGGTCTTCCCGGTAAGCTTTGACATATAATCCAGATCTACACAGGCACGTTCGCCGATGGATACGACAAGAGCTTCGGATGCTGTATCAACGTGGGTGATTGATTTGTGCTGTTTTATTGTTCGCCGTGTAAACATATCTGCCTTGCGCTCCAGCTTGCCATTTTCATCCAGGATTTCAAGGGAACATAACAAGTAATATGACGAATCTTTGTCAAATGCAAGCCTGTTCGCCCTGTCGTTAATCAGGCCGTTTTTGCGTGTATATGCATCGTACAGGCGGTTTAATGCGTCCTGTTTTGCTTTGATTTCATCATCTGATACGTGTTCGTCCATTTGTAGGCTGATTAACTGATGCACACAGTCACGCAGTACAATCATACCGACGACGCGGGATTTGGCTGTTGCACTTAGATCCATCTTTTTCATGACTGAATTTTCACGGTAGTACACGTTTCCGTTTGCCATTGTAAATGAATAGTTTTTCACATCCGGATCAGCTGGAATTATGTCTGTTTCGTTGTTACCCTCATTTTCTTCATGTACAGCAGCCTTATATTTTCCGTGAATATGTGATACAGCCTCGCGAAGCTGCTCACCAAGATCTGCATCAGGAATTGGTAGCACCGTGTATTCCGAACCATACTGTGTGCTTCTTGAAGCAGGCGTACCAAGTACCATTTCAGAATGTGCTATAAAATATCTGTTTACAGGAAAACCGTCTGCATTTTTTTCTGTCTGCACCCATTCAGGCATCTCCAGAGCTGGCGTATCGCGTTTTTGCAGGAATATAATGTCTGATACAACGTCTGTATTAGCGTTAGCACGAAATGCATTTCTTGGAAGTCTTACAGCTCCCAAGAGATCGGCCCTCTCCGCCAGATAGCTGCGCACATCTGTATTTTGAGCATCAAACGTGTACCGGCTTGTGATAAATGCCAGGATGCCGCCAGGACGTACCAGCTCCAGAGATTTTGCAAAGAAATAATTATGAATTACAAAATTGAATCGGTTATACGACGGGTCGTTGACCTTATACTGACCAAAAGGCACATTGCCAATCGCAACGTCAAAGAAATTGACTGGAAAATCAGTATTTTCAAATCCGCACACACTGATTTTTGCTTTTTGATACAGTTGTCTGGAGATGCGCCCTGAAATGCTGTCCAGCTCCACGCCGTATAACTTTGATTTGCTCATGCTGTCTGGCAAACATCCGAAAAAGTTTCCTATGCCGCAGGCAGGCTCCAGGATATTTCCGGATTTAAAGCCCATGTTACTGATAACCGCATAGATTGCTCTGATAATCACAGGGCTGGTGTAATGGGCATTTAAGACCGATGATCTTGCAGAAGCATATTCCTCCGGTGTGAGATATGACTGGAGTTCTTGATATTCTTTTGACCATTCAGATTTTTCTGCGTCAAATACATCCGGAATGCCTCCCCATCCTGCGTAATGCGCAAGAACTTCCTGCTCTCCTGGTGTAGCAGCACGTTTTTCAGATTCCACATTTTTCAACATGACTATCGCATACATGTTAAAAGTGTACTTGTCTTTTGGCCCTCCTTCTCCCAGATGGTCGTCAGTGATACGATAGTTTGATGTTGCACAAGCCGGTGGCAATTCCTCAACTTCTGATTCATCTATAACGATTGCTGGCTGCGGCGGAGATGCTGCATCCGGATTAGATGCTGGCTGTGCATCCGGCGTGTCTTGTTCCGGTTCAGCGGCGGGACTATCTTTGAAATCTGTCCCTGTATCAGGAGATTCCGGTTCAGATTCAGGACTTTTTTCTGATTCTGTAACTACAGCTTCCGGTTCTTCTGCAGCGTTTTCTTCTGAATCAGGCTTTGCAGAAACAGATGCCGGTTCTTCTTTTTCCTGATGTTTTTCCTGTACTTTTGAAAGTTCCGGATACGTTTCCGCAAGTATCTCCTGCTGCATACGGTTATGGAACTCAGCCAGATCATAGAAAATCTTCATAAATTCAAGGTCTTTAATCGAAAGTGCTGCACGTTTCACAGCTTCCAATCCTTCCATAAAAGCATTCTCTTTATCAGAATTTTTGCAGGCATTCAGGTATGCTCTGTCTTTTAAGAGGAAATCCTTTACGATCGGCTTATACTGCTCATATATGTCTTTGATTGATGGCTGCGGAGCCTGTTTCTTTTCCGCAGAATCTACAGTAATGACAAATGAAGATGGTTTCTTTTTGTTTTCTTCTTTCGAACTTTTATTACTGTCCTGTTGTACAGGCTTATTGCTATGTGGTGCAGCAGCTTGTTTCTGGCGCTCGTAATCAAATATGAAAATAGCGAGCTGGTGCAGCACATTCCCACTGGCCTCGCTGACCACATGGCCAAGCATTTTTGTAATACGCTGTGTATTAAAATCAGATATTCCCTGAAATACATCCGGAGATAGATAATTGTTTGGATTAAAACCGCATCGTAGCAAAAGAATGTATGTAATACTGAAAGCCGCAGCTTTGCAAAACCGGCTGCGTAAGCTTTGTTCATCCAAACCTTCCAGCATACTCCCTTCAATTTCACAAATAATGTCCTGATGATAGTTTTTCCAGTAATCTTTTGCGAGATGGGTGGCGATATGGCAAAGCTGAACTACAAGCCCGTCGCTGCAGGCAATGCCAAAACAATCCGTAAGTGCTTTTGTGAGCATATCCTGATATTCTTCTTTGTATTTCCATAAGTATAGGTTCTGGGAATCTTTTTTCCTGCCGGTATCCTTTATATCAAAGACATAACGCAGGCTTGGATGTCCATTTTTCATATTTACCAGGGCAATGCCCTTAGATCCGCCACGCACATAGTATTTCATTCTTTTTGTCCATACGTCAAAATCAGCACATGCCTTTACATTTGAGCGCTGCGCATGGATCAGCAGCTGATCCGGAAATGAATATCTGTAAAGGTTTGCTGCAGTAGCCAGGAATCCCGTCCAATTCTTTGCGTTCTTTGTCACCTCTGCTGCTGTATTGCCCGCCATCTGTATATATTTTTCTAATTTTGTTGTCAAAATAGATAGCCCTCCTTTCGGGTGTATGTATACGTAATTTTATTACTAATGCACCCGCTTCTGCCTGCAGGCAGAAGAAAAATAAGCCGCCCATATAGTATGAGCAGCTTATTTTTATAGAAAGATTTCTATTACTAATACAAATGATTTGAAATCAATTACGCAAAGGTATGATGCATTTTCTAAAAATAGCCTCAAGCCCCGTATTATCACCTATTTCCAAAGATTTTATGCTTGCCTGCAGCATTTCATCCCTGCAAGTACGAGTCAAGTCGAATAAATACCCGCACTTCAGACACAACTCCCTGCAAAATTCTCTTTGTGAACGTCCATTGCCCTCACGAAACGGATGAAGAGCGTTCAAATCGGCATAGTGTGCAGCAAATATCCTGACAAACTGTTCCAGGCTGGAGCTTGAATTTATACAGTCTTTATAGAAATCCCGGAACACATCATCTGCATAACCATATATATTCCACGCCGGGCAAAACAGGCTGTTTCCCTTTGCAATATCTACGGTTCTCGGTTTTCCTGCCCAGTCATAAATATCTTGGAATGCATGATAATGAATGCTGCAGAGGTGATTAAAGTCAAAGCTGCCAGGAACCGAATGCACCTGAATCTGGTACAGACGGATTGATACAATCCTAGTTTCAGCCTCTACCAACCGGCTTGAGCTATGTATATCCAATCTATTTATCAGTGTATCAGTATCGGGATAGCAGTATGTTTTATCCATTTTTGTACTCCTTTACAATTTCGGCGATTATCTGATCTGCCGTTTTATCTCCTGAAGCAATCTGCTCCAGGTTTTCAAGAGTCCGGCTGTCCGGCGTCATATCTTCTATTGACATTGTAGCCACAACATGTGCAATATAATATCGTTCCTGTTCATCCATTTCTTTCATGGTACATTTTTCTCCTTTGTTTATCGGTCAAAACTTATTTTACAGTCTACAGTACTGTATGCCGAACTGCTGCCGTCTGTAAAATATATTACCATAACTGTTTCTAATGGCTTATATCCATTTTCACGCATGTCTGGTTCACTAAGCAGATTTTGAGCAAGACCAAAGATGATATTGGATATTTTATCAAGATTATAACAGACTTCATCATCATTAGACGTTAAAATTAAGTACTTCAATTACTTTTCACCCCGTTCTGCATATAAATTAATACAGCAATTACAATGCAAGCAGTTTTTCATTTAAGCCGATTCTTAACTGCATATTTTATGCAGTTAATTCCATTAAAAGTTTTGCGCCCATCTTCATGCCATATTTAAGGTAATCGTAATTAGTTATTAGTATCGTATCAAACAGGGATGCAGACAGCCCTTCTACCATGTCTTCTGCTTCCTGATCTGTGGCATTACTAATTCCGGAATCTTTCATGGATTTGGAATACTTCCTGATTTCATCCATGATTTCCCGGTCATGTGCCGTTATAAATTGAAAAATGGGCGAATCCTTATCGGCCTCGGAGCTGTCAATCACCATATGTATGATCTTATCAAGGCTGATATCATCTTTATCATCTGTTTCGATCTTCAGTTTCATTTCTTCGTTGTCCTTTCTTAAATACATGATAACTTACAATGCCCTGACAAGTGGCTTTATGCTACCTGCCAGGACAATATGCACGATACTTATTCCAGATCAAGGTTCCAGCGCTCTTTTGCGATTTCCCTGATCACACGTCTTTCTATTCCATCTGTTTGTATTCCTGTACAAGAAACTGGATGATAAAACAAAAACCGGATACAGTCATCTTTTGTCTGTATGGATGCCCTGATTTCTGCTTTCATTCTCCGCATTTCGTCATACATTGATTTGAATATATCCTCTTTTGACGGATATATGTCATCTAAGAGAACATCGCGGAAAGCATGATTACCGTATTCTTTATCTGGTATGTAATCTATTTTAGCATAAATTCCTGTCCGATCATCCTCACATATCCTGACAATCTTAGCTTCTATGGGAAGTGCAGTCCAAATGCCCATAATCCATACCGGACGGTCTTCTTTCTGGTATTTCTCAACTGTGCTTTTATCCATGTTAAAATGCACCCGCCTTTCTATTTTCTGTTAAATAGTCTTCTATTGATATCTGCCCCGGTATATTTTCATCCTCCATCCACCAGAGGAAAACTCCCTCTCCGCTCTTCCACTTGTTACACAGCCCTTTTTCTGACCGCAACTGCAGCATTTTATCAAATGCCCGTATGTATGCCCGCTTATACGTCGGGAAATCCGCAAATTCCTTCCAGCGTGACTTTCCAGCCATCGGGCAGCCAATGCATCCGACGCGAAAATAACCCATCTGATACAGCGGATTGTGCAGCCTGCACTCATGCCAGTAAAAATCCCATATGTCACGGTCGGGCCAGTCAATGACGGGATTTACCACTGTCCTTGCTTTTAACTGGCACTGCTCAAACAGCCGCCTTGCGTTTCCGTTGTCCGTCAGGAGCATCTTTTCATCCTCCACTTTTATCTTTTTTGACTTGTCCCGCGCAATGTTCTCAAATGTCCCCCTTTCTTTCCGTCCGCTGCTTTCCGCCCAGCGGACGCCTGTCGCGATCATTCTGCCCCTGCCAGCAGTTTCCTTCAGAACCGAACAGCAGTAGCGCTTTATACGCATGGGCGGGATCAGTTTCATTTCAATCAGTTTCCACATCGTGAGGTTGCTGCCGTCCTTCTGCCTGTGGTAATCAATGCTGCATTTGATTCCCTGCAGCTCCAGATCCCGAAACACTTCCCGGATGTGGTATACTGTCTGCGGCGCATCTGCAGAGGTATGGCTGTTATGCACTTCAAACGGGATGCCGGAACGCCGGAATAATTCCAGCGTCACGTCAGAATCCTTTCCGCCGGAGTATGTACATACAAGAGGTTTGCCGTAATAATGCAGGCTCATTTCGGACGCTGCCCTGATCCTTTCAACCGCTTTCTGCTCCAAGTCCATTGCCCACCCTCAATTAAGTATGGATAGAGTAATAGGCTTCTTTTAAATTCTCTTGTCTGTGTAGGATCAGTCCACCAGAAAGAAATGTTTCCCCATTCCTGATTTCGTTAAAGAAAAAGCTGTACGGCAGAAAATCGTCAAATAATTCTATTTTTTCAGAACACGGCCAGCAGAATCCATCCCTTAAATAGCGTACCAGTTTGTGGCGGACTACACGGTTTTCCAATGCAGCGTGAAGGTTCTTCCGGCTTTTGAACACGATCTGCGGACGTTTCCCGGAATTATCCGGGGACAGGGCTTTCCATTCAGCAGAACCACCGGCGGCGCTATCATGCAAAAATGCAGCCAGCTTATCATAGGAGAGGACAATAGTTTCCAGACGGCCAATGACGTTACACCCGTTACTGTTTAACCATGTAAAATCAATCTCTACAGTTCCGGCATGATCATCCCGGCGCAGCACAGCAAATGAATTGATGTCATGCGCAATGATTTCCGGCGTATTCTCCAGATCTGCCAGCTTTTGACGCATAATGTAAAACCCATGCGGGGATTTGTGCAGCCGGCTCACTGTCCGCAGACTGATACCGTTTTCCCCGGCGGTTACATGCACAAGTGTACTCCTTTTCAAATAGCAACACTCCTTTTTTCAGATGCACCCGCCAGCCGCAGGCTGTTATTTTTATACAGCGTCCAGCACATAGAAACATATGGCTTGTATTAACTGGATAAAAAAACAACAGCTGAACCATAATCTATAGACTATAGTTCAACTGCTGCTTTTTATTCACGATATTGATTAACGGTTACAGAAAAAACTGCCTATAAAAAGCGGTTAAGTAATAGTATAAAACCATTACTTAACCGCAAATTCATTTCCGCTGTCTTTTTCTTTAGCCTTTCTATTTTTCTATCTGAACGCTTTTGATGGATATTCTATATTTTATACTCTGACATTAGCTGCTGCTGGAAATCATCATCTCTGGCAGCACGCTCCAGATCGTCAAACCTCTGTTCCTTTATCAGAAATATATTTAACTTATTAATCCGTTCTTTCATCTGCTTTTCTCCGCGTCTTTCTCCACGTTCTTCTCCGCGCTCCACTGCTTCAAGCATCATCTGATTGTGATCTAGTATAGCTTTCTCACGTGCTTCATACTCCAGCCGTTTTTCTCTGTCCTGACTGATTACCTGTAAGCGTTCGTATGCGCTTTCAATATATTGGTTTTTCTGTGCCAGCATATCAAATTCCTCCTTCCGCTCTGCATTGATGAACTTCGCCCAAAGCTCTATGTCGCTACTATCCTCTCTAAGTTCTTTCGGTAGTTTTGGCAGTTCTATAAGATGGAACTCCATTTTATCTGTATAGACAAATCCACGTGTATCTTCCCGGATATGAAAGCAAGAGTAAAACTCTGTTTCATCCGGAAAAAGCTCAAAATCCAAAATGCTTATATTGATGCATTTTTTAAATACATGATAGCCCTGGCCAGGCGAGATCTGTTCGGTGTACATTTTTGACAGATAAAACAGTGACCGTTCTGCCCATACTTTCAACTGAGACAGATGTATTTCTATGTCTATCTCTGAATCATTATTCAGAAGCAGCCTAACGTCAAGAATACCCTGCTTATCGTTCTCATGCTCCCTACGCAAGTTTGTATTGAGGATCTGTGTTGATTTTATATTTTCTGGCTTAATTTTCAGAACAGCAGCCAAAAAGCCAGTACGCGCTTTTTCATCTGCCATAATCTCCTTAAATGCGAAATCTATTTTCGGTTTCATTAAAAATTCTTGCATTAGATAATCTCACTTTCTTTATTGTAACTGGAGAGGTAAAAGCCTCTCCAGAGTAATATGTTTCCGTTTGTTGTTACACATTATATCTGAATTTCTTTAAAATGTATAGCTTTGATGTCATTGCAAGACACAATCATGCAATACTGCACCATATTTTACCATACTGCAAGTAATCATCCTTTACGCCATGTATTGTAACACCTGCATACTGCAAGATACCAGCAACAATGCTCCTGTGGCACAGTATTTCGTCCTGGCAAAAACATGCCAGACATATCCGCTTACCCTGTCTGTCCAGATCAATAAGCTCTGCGATCTTATTTCGTGCTGCTGTATTCTGCATTTCCTGTAAAAATACAGGCACGTAAATATTCTGGAATGACTCCGCATTCCATCTGCCGACATTACGCAAGCCCAAATATCTTTTAAAAAGGTTCCAAGACGGCGACAGTTCTGAAACATGCTTCATACTTCTTGGATTTTTGAGTGATCTTACAATAGCCCATACCTGATCATAGGCTGCATAATTTATATTACGAATGTTTGTAACTGTAATCATTGCAATACCTCCCCTGTGCTTTTAATTTTCATACAAACACCCGTTTTTCTGCAGGCAGAAAAATTTACAAACAATTTTATTTCAGATTTTCATGTTGACTAAAAAGTAATACTTATTATATAATAAATAATAGCAAGAGTTATTAATTATATAATAAGTATTACTTTTTATATGAAAGGAGAATAGTCTATGAAAGTCATCGCCATAGCAAACCAAAAAGGCGGAGTTGCAAAAACAACGACAACATATAACTTAGCTGCAGCAAAAGCAATCATCAATAAGAAAGTGTTAATGATTGACCTAGACCCCCAAGCCAGTCTAACAATAAGTTGCGGAATGAATCCGGATGCAGAAGAGTTTGAAGATTATAATATATGTAAATTATTCACAGGTAAAACAAATCCGGCTGAATGTGCATTCAATGTAGAAAACACTGGTTTGGACAACCTTTTTATTATACCTTCCAATATTGATCTTGCGGTTACAGAAACGAAACTGGTTGTTGGACGTAATAGCGATGTACAATTACGAAAGGCTGTTTTAGCATTAAAGCCATATTTCGATTACATTTTTATTGATTGCCCTCCTCAACTTGGCACCCTGCTTATAAATGCTCTTGTAGCTGCGGATGAGGTGATTATTCCTGTAAAAACAGAATACCTTGCCTACAGAGGATTAAAAGCTTTAATGAATACAATAGCAGATGTACAGAGTGGTGATGGCGATCGCTCGCTGAATCCAGATCTCGTATTAGATGGGATTATTGCTACCATGTATAAAATGAAACTAAATGATAATAAAGATGTTTTAACTCTTTTGGAAAGCAAATCAACCATACTAGGAATCGTAAGAGATTCGGCAGATGTTAACAGGGCGATAGCTGATGGAAAGCCTGTTGTTTTAGCAAACCAAAAAGCAAAAGCTGCAAAAGCATATATGGAAATCGCATTTAAAATTGATTAATACTTAACATATTATAAGTATTAATAATGCATAATTAATGATGCATATTATATAAAAAGTATTAATAATTATTACAGAAAGGAAGCTTTGAAATGCCAAGAAAATTATTAGATACCGTTCAGAAAATGGAAGCACAGGAAGCTGAACAAGCCGCAGAAAAAAAAGATAGCGACGTCAAAAAACCAATTGAAAAAATCATTTCCAGAGAAGGTCAAAAAGATAAACAAATTTCTGCTAAAATTAATATGCAAGTTTTTAATGCATTTACAAAAATAAATAGAATACAAGGTTTATCAAATAATTCTGCAATAAATATGATAATAACCAAATATGTAAGAGAAAATAAATCTTTATTAGATGAAGATGATTATATATAAAATTGAGTATTAATTGTTATATAAAAAGTATTACTTATTTTTAATTTTTCTAAATTTACAAAAAAAAGTATTGCAATTTCTTTATATAACCTGTACAATGGACATTGTTATTAATCAATGAAGTATATACAATACATATAAAAACAGAAAAAAAGCCAATCCCACGAAAGGAAAGGCTTTTATCATGTAGGACTCTTTCAGGAATTGCCGTTCCGAAAGTTCCGAATGATATGCACGCACCATATCGCTCAGAGTGTCATAAACACGCCCTAACAAATCTAATTATTTCAGCGTTTATTATAACAAAGATATAATAGATTTGCAAGTGGGAGTTTTATACATATTTCTTAAAGAAATAAGCAGCGTATGGTAAAAATCATACACTGCCTTTTTTATCTTCTTTTTCACAAACCACAGATATAAAAATGGCAGTAATCCTAGAAAAGAGGTATATTGCCATGGAATTAAGTAATTTTGCCCGTATCGGGAAAGGCGTAATCACAAAATCAATCGGCCTGCAGGAAAACTACATAGATGTATTTGAGGTATCAGAAAGAAAACTGGACGAAGAAAAATCCGGCTGTGCCGGCTGCCCGGTCTGCAGCGCAAAATGCCAGATGCGTGACCTGGGCGCAGGGGAAGCCGTAGAAATCCTGGAATCCAAGTGCAGGGAATGCCCGCAGGCTGTCTACACAGAAACATACACTGAAAAGAAAAAGTACATCAACGAAAAGAACCAGTTCGGATACCAGGAGACCTTAAAATCCAACGCCATCAAGCTGCTGCTGGCTTACCACTTCCTTCAGCCGAACGCTTACGGCTTGGTCGAAGACATAAGCATAAAAGGGCTGGCTGAGCTGGTAGGATGCACGGCAGCTACCATCCGTGCCTGCAATAAAACCCTTTCCGAATACGGCTACTGCTGTGTATGCGAGTCCGGTCGTTATGACGGCTGCATTAACATAATACTGCCTGAATACAAGAATTACCATAAGACCGCTGCAGAAGGCGGCAGGGGCTACATCACGATGTCTTCAGACATGATGCGTAAGATCCTCGGATTACAAGGCGTGAACACGTTAAGGCTTAATCTAAAAGGGATACTGGAAGTTGACAGCAGCTCCTGCCGAAGTACGGAAGATCCTGAACTTGCATCCGCCACGGCTACCTATAAAAAACTGCGGGGCTTTCTTCCAGACTACTGCAAGCGAAACGTCATCATCAAGGCCCTGCAGAAAAACAGCTCTATTTTCAGCTTTGACTGCAATGACAAGTCCGTAACTTTTAACATCAACAAGGAATTTGCTCAGAAGAACGTGCGCAGCTCCATGATGCAGAACGAAGAGGCTGAAATGAAATCCTACATAGCAAACCTCAACCAGACTCTTTTTATGGCAGGCAAAGAATATATCCAGGGTGCCGATCCGCTGGCCGACGCCCGCCTTGCCAGCTACCACATCGCTGCTGCAAGCGGATACACACTGCTCGGCCTGTCTGAAAAAGATTATAAGGATCTTGCCTCCATGTGCATACAGTACAGCCGCGACATGGTGCAGAAAGCTGTCATAACAGTATATAATGATTACACTGTACACGGGACGGAAATCCGGAACTTCGGCGGCATCGTGCGCACCATCATACGCTCCATGCTGTCTGCTGACAGGGCTGCAGCATAGCACCGGATAAAATATGTTTAACTTAACGCCACGTTACAGCAGTTCATGCTGACAGTTTACATGGGGGATAAAAAGAACACCTGTTTTGTTTTTAAGTATTCTGCATGGCTTCAGGGATTTTATGCCCTTTTTTTATTGACTAAATTTTTAATTTATTCCTTTTAATCTGAATTTTCTGTTTTTCTTATAAATTTTCCGATTTTAAAATATTTTTTTAAAAATATTCAGTCTATTTAGTTTATCCACATTTTAAAATTTTTCATCATTATCAAAATAAATTCATCAAATAGATTGGAAAATCATCTTTGTAATAAGAATTACATCCATTTTTTTAGAAAATCATCCATTATACTAAAAATTCATTTACATCCTTTAATTTTCATCCACCATTAATTGAACGTAATTCGTAAATTTATATAGAATGCCTTTATTTCAAGCGGCATTCCGGACATTCCATTTAGCAATTTCTGTTTTTAAGGTCTGTAATAAAATCTGTTTTAATCTCTGTAAAATAAATGATATGTAAGGACACATTCATCTATACATATAAAACACACTCATATTACAAGTATCGAATAATATCTTTAAATCCACTTATATCCATACGCAGATAAATTTAATATCGAATGTTTATTATCCAGTCGTTTTTGATTACCAGAATAAAAGTATTTTAAATTGTACCAGATTCTTGACACTGGCTGCAGCTGGAGGTACACTATTCTTATACCACTTTAGACGAACGTATAAAACGATACCTAGATAGATTTTTGAAATGGGGGAATACAGGATGGGGAAAGAATATGCCTACGCCAGAATATCGCGTAAGACACAAAAAATAGAGAGGCAGATTGAAAATCTTACAAGGGCTTACCCGGATGCGCGGTTGTATCAAGAAGCTTACACCGGAACCAAGACAGAGGGACGGAAAGAGTTTCATAAAATGCTTTCAGTTGTCCGGCCCGGAGATACGATTGTCTTTGACAGTGTATCAAGAATGAGCCGAAATGCGGATGATGGGATTAGATTATACATGGAACTGTACGATAAAGGTATTAATCTGGTATTTCTTAAAGAGGGATATATTAATACAGAAGTGTACAAAGAATCAGTGCAGCAGACAATAGCTGCTACAGGGAATGAAATCGCTGACATCTATATCCAGGCAACGAATAAAGTAATTAAGCTGCTGGCAGAACAGCAGATCAGAAAAGCATTTGAGCAGTCAGAAAAGGAAGTACTTGATTTGCATGAAAGAACCAGAGAGGGAATTAGAGAAGCCAAACGCAAAGGAAAGCAGGTTGGACGTGCTACTGGTGTAAAAGTTACAACAAAGAAAAGTGTAGAAGCAAAAAAGCTAATGCAAGAATACAGCAGGGATTTTGGCGGAACGTTGAATGACATTGATACGATGACACAGATCCGGGCAAGGGTCGGTACGCTGAGCCGGAATACATATTATAAATACAAAAAAGAATTATTTGAGCAGCTGGCATAATCATAGCTTACAAACATCTTTTGAATTATTCCCTAATATGATAAAATCCCTTAAAAACAAAAGGAGAAGCTTTATGGAATTACTTAATAATGTATTAACTGCGTCGAATATTAATGGAATTATAGCTCTTTCTGCTGTCATATCCGCTGTTATATCCACTTGTGTGAGTGGAATTATAAGCCTTATTTCACAGCATATGTCTCAGAAACATGAACAAAAAATGAAATACTGGTCATCATATTATGAAAAATGTAGCCATACCCTCACATCTCTTCTTGACAGTTCAGGTAAGCTTTTTGCAAACCCGAATACTGATGAAGAATTACTAAATACTATGTCATGGATATGCCAGTCATATGTTTACGCAGATAAACAGCTTTCAGAAACTCTTGATTGTTTTTATTCTAAACTCGAAGCATGGAACAACAATATTGACAACGAGGAATTTTTAAATGACTGCCAAAAGTATATGATTACTGTTGCACGTGATATTAATCGGCTTCTTATACGATACGAAGATACCAGTTATATGCGCACTAGATTAAATGAACATTTACGATAGTATTTGTTGCAAACAATCTATACAGTTTTTACATAACGTGAAAAGAAACCAGAAACTGATTTGTAGTTTACAAAAAAAGAATCAGTTTTTGGTTCCTTTTGAAAGTATACCCTATTTTTACATGATGGATATATACAGATAACAGATATAGATAATCATGATACAGACAGAATATCCGGCCTGCCTGCATAGAAAACGAATTCTGCATCATATAAAAACACAGGCAGACAATAAAACTGCAGATAATTTGAAAGCAAAAGTTATTGACAAAGCCGTTGAGGAAATAAACAGGGTTGCCTTGTATCGTGTCAGTTATTCCTATGCGAAAAAAGGCCGGTCTGTTGCCGGCATTATTTTTCATGTGAATATGGTTTGCCATTGATGGTGTGGAGAAAATTCAGTTTGATAATGTTAAAAAATATCCTTTTGATAGTTTTGGGCATATCATATATATTTAAAAATTAGTTTTCAGAATGGTTTTACAGTTATACAGTATAATAGACAGTTAAAAAATGTATTTATTATATGTTTTTCGATTCTATGAGAATGGATGGAGATTCATTTTTCTATTTTTTCTCTTAAAATTCATATATATATAATGAATGTGTCAAAAGCATATATATTCTTCTCTCTCAGGATAGTTTATTCATATTTCTTCCTCTTTTTGAACAGTTGAGGATACATTTTCATTATATTTTTAAGGAGGGATTCTATATTTATAATTCCAATGATTTTTTACAAAAACTGCAGCATAAATGAGTCTCAAAATTTTTTAGCAGCCGGGAACCCTCATCAGACATGTGTTCCCGCTTACTCTGTGAGATTCCCGTAAAATAGGGGATTGTAAAGTGCTGAAACTCGATCTAAACTTTAGATAAAGGAGGAAAATTGTGGAAATGAAAAGGACAGACAGCCGGCTTTATGGACGTAAAAGTCCTGAATCTAATGAACGGGCTGCAGCAATACAGAAAGCGGCAGAACACTGCATAATTCTGTCCAGCCGGTGCAGTGCATCATTTTGAACCGGAAACTGTATTCAGAAATTTGTTTATAAATTTATACTAATGGGGGTGATATTATGAATGCAACATACCAGTCAAAAAAACAGAAAATGGCTGATGAAAGATGCTGTTATTCAAAAGAATGGATTGAAGCAAAAGTAAATGTATTGAAAGAAGAACTCAAATTTGCCAGTGAATCCAGACGTCCAGAACTGGAAGAACAGTTTGTATATTATCAGAATAAATTAGACAATTTCAGTGAAGACGCAATTCCGGAACTTTCCGGGGAAGCTGCTTCATTTGAGAAATCTTTTTATAAGAAACATTTTGCGGCATATGTCAAAAAGGAAAACAGTTTCCGCAGGGAAAAGGGACGTTATGATTTCATGACATTAGAGGATTACCGTTCTTCTAAATATTCTTCGCCGCGTGAATCTGTTTTCCAGGTTGGAAAAAATGGTGACGCGGTAACAAAAGAAGACCTTTCAGGATGTTTTGTGTTATTTCTTGGGAAACTTGAAAAATACCACGCGGAAAAAGGGCTGGACATCCCTGTCCTGGACTGGACAGTCAATGACAGCGAGCATTCATCCGTTCCGTATGTCTGTATGAGGTATGTATTCATTTATACGGATGATGATGGGGTAGAGAGCGTGAATATGACCAGGGCCCTTGAAGCTGCTGGATTTGGACTGCCTGAACCGGATAAGCCGGAAAGCAGGACAAATAATCCGATGATGGAATATACCAGTGATGTTCGCAGGCTCTGGACAGGCGCATGCTGTGATTATGGCTTTGATATTGATAATGCATCCTGAAAGCGCTGTGCAAAACATATATTCATAATTTTTGTGAATGAAAATATAATGAAGCCTCCATGTTTTTAAGCAGCGGGGGCTTTATCAGCATCAGCGTTATTTTCGTAGAAAAAGCTGAAAGATTAAACTGAAATGGATCTGGGAATTAATATATACTGCAGATCGCCAGGATTTACTATGATGTTTCTGGGAAAGTACCTGGCCTGGCAGTCTGCGGTCGGGTTGAACTGTAAATTTAACTAGTGTGCAGCATAACAATTTTACCGAAATATTTCATTTTACAGAAATGTAAATAAAATACCCACTACTTTTACAAATTCACTGGCTTAATAGTACAAATTTTTTTCTCACAAGTATATTTAGGTTAAAAATAAACCCAAAAACATATGGCATTGTGTCTCCGCTGCACTTTGCCATATGTTTTTTGCGTAAAAAAATATCCGTAATGCATATGACAGGGTGTCTCCGTGATACTTTGTCTTATGCTTTTGGATGCAAAAAATATGTCCTTAAAGCATACAGACAAGTTACCTGTGGTTACTTTTCCGTATGTATTTGGGTTAAAAACAGATGTCGCAAAGCATATGGACAGGTTACGCTAGGTCACCTGTCCATATGCTTTTAGAGTAAAAAATATCTCTCCCGAATGCATATGGAGAAGTGACTTCAGGTCACTTGCCCGTATGCTTTTTTGAAAAAAGAGTTTCCTTAAAGCATATGGAGAAGTGACCTGAAGTCACTTACACGTATGCTTTGCGACAATTAAGCGCGGTACGTCGGTAACGCTGCGGTTTTACAGGCCCCGCAGGGCGCAATGGTTTTGGGAGTGTTTTTTCCCAAAACAGTATTGCGTTACTGTCTACGGCTGCAAAATCGGAGCGGGAGGAATGGAACACATGCGGGGGCACATGCACTTATGCTTTTAGATACCTGATGGGTTGTTTTAATGCAGTTTCGGCTTCGACTCTGGCTCAGAATGAGGCAGAAAAAATTTACAAAAAATCAAAAAATGTATTGCATTACTGTGTAGGGTGTATTATACTATTCATATAGATATTATATAGAATATATAAAGAAACGCAGTGAAGAATTAAATTTGAAACGATAGAAGAAACGCATTGAAGAACTAAATTTGAAACGCATTGAATATCTAAATTGAAAATCTAAATTGAAAATCTAAAAAAATCCCAAAAAATTTTGAACTTTGAAAATTAAATATCGAAAAAAACGAGGAGTGATACACTATGGCAGCTATACGCAAGATTAAAGCATCTTATCATAGTGGCAAGGGCTACGCTAAACATAATAATCATTATCCTGTTAAACGTGACAAGGGTAACATTAATTATGATTTGACCAGCAAAAATAAAATCTGGACACGTAAGAAGGGTGTGACAGATGTTGTTCTTGCTGAAAAGATGGTTTATGATGAATATTTTACAGAAGAATTGGAGCAGCAGAATAAAAAGTACCGGAAAAAAGGAAATTACAAATACATCCGGACTATGGAAGAGTGGATGCAGGCAGAACGGCACCGCGCGGTTGAAAATATCCTACAGGTTGGTAGTATAAACGGCTATATTGATCCGGATGACCTATGGGACTGCTACATCGAATTTACGCGCTGGAGGAAACAGCAGTATGGTAATAACATCATCCTGATCAGTGCTGTTCTGCATGTGGACGAATCTACGCCACATATTCATGAAAGATACGTTTGGTACTGGACGGATTCGGACGGTGTAAAGCATACCGGCATGAAAAAGTCTATGAAGCAGGCGGGCATCGATCTTCCGGAGCCAGATAAGCCGGAAGGACGTTTTAATTACCGTAAGATAACGTTTGATGCTGCCTGCCGCGAGAAATGGCTGGATATTGTGGAAGCAAAGCTTCAGAAGTACCAGGACGTGGAGCTGGACAGAACTGTTGACCAGGAAAGAAAAGCAAGCCGGATCGGACATATGGGTGTTGACTGTTGGCGGTCGTACAATTCAGCGTTAAATCAGGCAATTTATACAACAAACCGTTTCAATCTGAAATTGCGTGAATTGGAAGAAAAAGAAGCAGAGATTAAGGAAGAACAGGAGCGGCTTGCGGGTGAAGCTGCCAGACTGAGTGAAGCTGCACAGCAGCAAAACGCGGATAATGCAGCCATTAACGCAAGGGTGACTGAAATCCGGGAACGCGA
This sequence comes from uncultured Eubacterium sp., assembly GCA_947653505.1. Next base: position 127 of record CANTHI010000001.1, on the reverse strand, counting down.
AAAGGAACTGGCGGAACAGGAGCGAACGTTTAAGCAGCGTGTGGATGATGCTGTAAAACGGCGCGAAAATGCGGAAAAAAAACAGCGCAAGATCTGGGCTGAAATGGACGGTAAAGATGCATACAAT